>JALTKC010000433.1 GCA_027076245.1 Gammaproteobacteria bacterium | reverse complement strand
TGGCCGATGTACCCGGTATGCAGAAGCGTATTATTCAGTCCACGGTCACCAGCGGTAAACCAGTGATTGTGGCCACCGAAATGCTGGCTTCCATGGAAAACAACCCCAAGCCCACCCGGGCGGAAGCTAGTGATGTGGCCAATGCCATTCTGGACGGCAGTTCCGCTATTATGCTCTCTGGTGAAACCGCCATGGGCCGCTACCCGGTAGAAGCTGTTAAAATGATGGCCCTGCTGGCAGAGCGTGCCGAGGCATCACTGGCGGAGTTCGGTTATCTGCAGAGTATCCGTCCCCATAATAGTAATGTAGTAACCGAAGCTGTCAGTCAGGCGGCCATCACCATGGCCAATCATTTAAAAGCCGCCGCCATTATCAGTCTGACCGAGTCGGGCTTTACCTCCCGGCAAATTTCCAAATACCGCCCTGAGTCCTTAATTCTGGCCGTTACCTGTACCGAGTCTGTTGTCCTGCGCTCAGCCATGAACTGGGGCGTGTATTCCATTCTGTATAAAGAAGGCGGTAATAACAACGAAAAACTGGATTATGCCCTGGAAGAAGGCAAACGCTGCGGTTTTATCAAGTCCAAGGACATTATTGTTGTCACCGCCGGCCCGGGACAGGAAGCCGGCGGTACGAATATGGTACGTGTTTTAACTGTACCATAAGTTATTATCCTAAATCCCACGAAAAAAACCGGCAGTCCGGAAAACCGCTGCAGCCGATATAATTCTGGCCAATGCGCCTGCCTTTAACGGCTTTACGGATCTCCAGTGGCTTACCGCATTGCGGGCAGGCTGAGCCGTTCTGGTATTTTACTGATGTGGAGTGTTTGGGTGATGATGAGAGTCTGTCCTGTTTTAACTGACTGAGAATACTATTAAGCAGATCAATCTGCTGTTGTATAAAGCCGTCAATATTATCTTCCCGGTTATTGGCCAGATCCTCTAACTGCTGTTCCCATTGGGCAGTTAACAGCGGATCCTTAATGCTCTCAGGGACTGAATCAATCAGCTTAAAGCCCAGTTCCGTGGCTTTAATAAGCTTTTTATCTTTCTGAATAAACTTTCGCTGCAGCAGGGTCTGAATAATATTGGCACGGGTAGCCTGGGTACCCAGGCCGGCTGTCTCACGCAGAATTTTTTTCATAACCTTGTCAGTAACCTGACTGCCGATGGTTTCCATGGCACGGATTAAGGTACCTTCAGTATAATGTCTGGGGGGTTTGGTCTGTTTTTCCTTCAGTTTCAGTTGATTACAAAGTAAGGATTCTCCTCTGGATACGGCAGGCAATTGTTGCTCTTTGTCCTGATTATTAAAAGAATCTTTAATTACTGCTTTCCAGCCCGTCACACGGGTAATATGACCACTGGCCTTAAACTGATCCTGGCTGATACTGACGATAATAATGCTCTGATCATATTCAAAATCCGGAAAAAACTGAGCCAGGTAGCGACGACGGATTAAATCATAAATATTTTTTTCCCGCTCATTCAGGCGGCTGACAGGCGTTGCGGCCTGGGTGGGAATAATGGCATGGTGAGCGGTAATTTTTTTATCATTCCAGACCCTGGACTGCTGTTGCTGATCGGCCTGAGCAATCAGTTCACAGAGGGAGGGATCGGTTTTGCACATGGCCTGTAGTACTGAGGATACATCTTTAAACTGGCTTAAGGGCAGGTATTCACAGTCGCTTCTTGGGTAGCTGGTGAGCTTGTGTGTTTCATAAAGCGCCTGGGCAATATTTAATACTTCCTGGGCACCATAGCCCCAGCGCCGGGAGGCTTCCTGCTGCAGGCCGGAAAGATTGTACAGCAAAGGCGGCGGTTGTTTTTTACGCTGGGTCCGGGCTTTGCTGACCTGTCCGTACTGGTTTTCACAGCGTTGTATCAGAGCATCGGCGACGGCTTTATCAAAACAGTGTTTTTTCCCTTTGGGATCAAACAGCCAGTGAGTTTTTAAAACTCCGTTACCGGCCTGGAAAAAAGCCTCCACATCATAATAGGTTTGCGGTATAAACTGACTGATCTCCCGATCCCGTTTGACCACCAGAGCCAGGGTCGGCGTCTGTACCCGCCCCACAGAAAGTACCTGGCGGTTATTGGCCTTAAGTGTAAAGGCCCGGGTCAGGTTCATGCCGATAAGCCAGTCCGCCCGGCTGCGGGCCAGGCCGGAACGGTACAGGGGCAGGGTATCCTGATTATTTTTAAGGTTGTTAAAGGCTCTCTGTATGCTGACCCTGTCCAGAGCTGACAGCCATAAGCGCTGTATAGCGCCCTTATAATGCAGATAGTCCAGTACCTCCCGGGCAATGGTTTCGCCTTCTCGATCCGCATCAGTAGCAATCACTACGGCCTGACATTGTTTTAACAGGTTTTTTAATACCGTGAGCTGTTTAGCGGTGGATTTTTTAGTTTCCAGTTTCCACTGCTGAGGTATAATGGGCAGATCATTTAGGGTCCAGCGTTTATAGCACTTATCATAAGTATCCGGTGGGGCCAGTTCCAGCAGGTGACCGATACACCATGACACCCGTATGCCCTGTCCCTCCAGGTAGCCGTTGCGGCGCTGATGAGCACCCAGAAAGGCGGCAATATCACGCCCCTGAGAAGGTTTCTCACACAGGTATAGGGTGTTGCTGGTGGTTTCGTGTTCCGCCAAAAAAATCTCCGTCTTGCTTTTAGGTAAGCTATGTTTCAAGATAGTAATTGGTATGAAATTGTAACTTTAAACCATTAAAAAATCATAAATGATTATTACTAATGAGTATTTATCTTACCCGAATATTTGAACTGCTATTTATGCCGCCGGGTCTGTTTATTACCCTGCTGCTGTTAACCATTCTGTTTATCAGACATGTGCGTATGGTTAAGCTGCTGTTGGTGATACAGATTATTATTATTTATGTGTTAAGTATTTCCACAACCACACACCATTTATACGGCCTGCTGGAAACTGTGCCACCTATACCTCAGGCGTCAATAAAAAAGCTGGATAATGATGTCATTATAATTCTGGCAGGCGGCATACAGTCCAGGGCAAAGGAATATGATAATAAGCCGGATGTGGGCTATTTCACCTTACTACGTCTGCGTTATGGTGCTTATCTGCAGAAACAGACCGGCCTGCCGGTGATTGTGACCGGCGGTATAGAACGTAATGATATTACAGAAGCGCAATTAATGAAGCGGGTGCTACAGCAGGAGTTTGAGGTTAGTGCGGATATTTATGTTGAAC
>JALTKC010000432.1 GCA_027076245.1 Gammaproteobacteria bacterium | reverse complement strand
GTTTCGGGGACGGTGTTAATAGTAAAACTAATATTACGGCTTTTAAGTTGTTCCTGTAATTTAACCAGGGTGTTCCAGTAGGAACTGCTCTGTCTTACATAAAATGTTCGATCCTGCAACTGGGTTAGATCTTTTATGGGTTTATCATCCTGCCTCTGAACAATAAGTTCCTGCACAAACAGATAAGGTTCGGTAAACAGAACTGGCAGTTTTTCCCGTTCGGGTGTTTTTATCAGTCCTGCAGAAATAATATCGCCATAACCCTGTTCAAGCCACTGAACCATTTCCTGAAAATCACTGGCGACCAGTACTTTCAACTTAACTTTCTGCTGTTTGGCAAATTCTTTGATCAACTCATACTCAAAGCCCATGAGCTGGTTTTTCCATAAAAAATAAGTGGATGCATTATTACGGGTAATTAACCTGAGCTGTTGATTTTTTTTAATAATATCCAGATCGCCCAGTTGTATGTCCTGGATGTACTGAGTCAGTTTCTGGCTGGTAATATATTCATTTAGATGTTTAAGTAGTTCCGGGTTGGTTTTTCTTACGGCCCAGCCAACAGGTCGCTCCGGAGTCAGGGAAAGGGCGGCTTTAATATCATTGCGTTGGGTAAGAAACAGGGTCAGGCGATTACTGTCTTCTATAACGCCATCCAGTTCACCCGAAACAACCTTGTTGAACTTCTGTTCTTCAGTGATACTGTCATCCAGTTCCACTATGTTAAGTTCTGGATTGTCCTGCTTTAATTGTTGCACGGTATCCCAGAAAGTGGTCTGTTTTCGAACCCCGATTTTCATATTACCGAGGTTTTTGCGGTTTAGTTTTTTTGTAAAAAACTGGGGGACAATGAGTTTTTCACTGGCATAACTGACAGGGGTAGTAAAATTGATGAGTTCTTTTCTGGCATCAGTTATGGTCAGATTAGCAACAATAACATCACCCAGGCCCTCATTAAGAGAAGGGATTAAATTACTGAAATCTTTTACGGTGATAAATACTGGTTTGAGTTTATGAAACCTGGCAAAATCAATAATAAACTTTAATTCACTATTATAAGTAACAGGTTTATCTTTAGTAACCGGGTTGTACTTAAAGGAATGGGGAGCAATAATGCGCAATACGCCGGAGCGTTTAATCTCTGTCCAGTCAGCTTTGGAATATTGACTGTGTGTGACGGGAGAGCGGTGTTCTGCTTTATTATCAGTAGAGGCGGTGGAATGCTCTGAAACGGATTGATTACTGGTCTCGCTATCTTTATCACCACAGCCAGTTAATAGAAACAGCAGAATAAAGCTAATTAAAAGCTTAACCACAGAATAATTAAAGTCTTTATCACAGATATGCATTTACTGTTTTACTGCCATGGCTACGGTATAGGTCTTTCCCTGCTTAACTTTTTTATAGTTGCCGAAAAGCTCCTTGAAGGATCGTTCTATGTATTTACGAATGCCGCTGATGGTGACAACATAAAAACGTCCGCCCGGTTCCAGATGTTGCAGGGCATCATAAAGAAACAGGCTCAATAGTTCATTACCCACCTTGGCGGGTATATTAGAAACAATCAGGTTAAAACGTCGCTTGCCTGTCTGATTGAGGCCATTACTTAAAAAGGCTTCGCAATTATCCAGCCTGTTTAATTTTATATTTTTACTGGTGTAGTCAATGGCAACAAAATCCTTGTCCACCAGTGTGGTTCTACCCTGCGGCGCCAGTTTGGCAATGGTTAAACCTAAAGGGCCGTAGCCACAGCCGATATCCAGACAGTTATCATTGCTTTCTACCTGGATATGATCCAGCAATAGTCGGGAACCTTCATCAATGGCTTTGGGTGAAAACAGCCCCCAGGTGGTCGCAAACTGCATAGGAATACCGCAAAGTTCGGTTTTAATGAGCATATCCTGGCGATATTGCTCAAGATCCTGAAAATATCGGCTTTTAGGGGGCATAATAATCCTGAATTTAAACTTGAGGAGTGCTTATTATCATGGGGCAGGGCATTAGTGTCAAACACCCTGCGTGTACCAGGTTTATGGTAATAAATTAAGCAGTAAATAACCATCCGTAGGTTTCAGATAGTGGTTACCCGGGGTCATAATGATTTCTGCCCGTTTCCCAATTGCAGGTACAAAAGCCATATTCTGACTATAGGAGGGTACAAAAATATCACCTTTCATAATGGAGCCATCAGCCCTTATAATTGAGGTGTATAGAATATCCGGGTGTGGCTGGCGGTTAAGCCAGAACAGGAAATAATTCTCTTTTTCCCGGCTTAACTGTTTAAATAATCGTTTTGAGGCATCCAGTTCTTTTATTCCGGCTATGGGTGCCATAAAACCAAAAGGGGTATCCTTGGTCAGGCGGGCAAATTCAGCTATTGGCGTTCCCAGGTGCGGAGAAGCTATGGTTATCAATTGTACAACGGGCAAATCCGGGTTATGCACCAGAGACAGGCGGGCGACCACTCCGCCGGCAGAATAACCCACCAGATGAATCATCTGGTCAGGAAAACGCTGATGAATATCCGTTAAATACTGACCGAGTAAATCAGCCTGTATTTCAATGGGTGCATCTGAGGGTAATTCTGCAGTCACAAGCTGACGGGGGGACTGGTTATCAAGTGCCTGTCCCGGGAAAGCAACATTACCCTGAACAGGTAAATAGTAGCCTGCATCTCGCCAGCCATGAGCAGCCAGTATATTGACAATTCTGGATTTACGCCAGATATTGCTGGAGCTGTGAAAACCATGTACCAATACGGCAATATCAGCCAGTGCAATAGCAGGAATTAGCAGCAGGCTTAACAGGAAGGCTTTACTCAGATTACGAATCATGACAATATCCTTTTTTAGAATTCATAAATAAACTGATTTATTTAGGTTTAAAGTGTACAGGAGTACTATAACTTTATCACCCATCAGGGAAGTATTTAATGTCGGAAATCAATAAATTATGATTCAGAAACTGAATAAAAAATTTGCACAGAATAAACAGGTTAAATTCTTAAAGTCCCCGGAAGGCTTTATTCTGATGGACATTGACAACCCGATGGCGAAAGCCCGTATCAGTCTATATGGCGGTCAGTTGCTTGATTTTCAACCACATACTCAATCTGAGCCGGTATTCTGGCAAAGCAAAAAGGCTGTTTATAAACAGGGTAAAGCCATACGTGGAGGTGTTCCAGTATGCTGGCCATGGTTTGGGGCGATAAAAGCAGGCGACAAAAATACGGCCAATAATACTAAAC
>JALTKC010000431.1 GCA_027076245.1 Gammaproteobacteria bacterium | reverse complement strand
CACCGTTTCCACAAACAGGGTATAGGCGGCTGTCAGTGCGGCTACTTCGGTAATGGTGACAAAACCACCGAAAATACCGGTAAAAATAAACACCGGCATCATAATGTCCCAGATCCCTTCCCGTACGGCAACACTGATTTTAGACCAGGAAAATTCATGGGTGGGAATATTCAGTTTATGGGCAGAGAAAATACTGAATATGGATAACATAAGCAGCAGTACCAGGCCGGGCACCATACCACCGATAAACAGTTCATCAATACTGACACCGGAGACAATACCATAAAGCAAAATGGCCATACTGGGTGGAAATAACAGACCCAGGGAACCGGAGGTGGTTAATAAGCCCAGGCAGAAACGGTGCCGGTACTGGGCGTTTTCCAGCATGGGATAAAGCAGGGCGCCCAGAGCGATAATAGTCACACCGGAGGCGCCGGTAAATGCGGTAAAGGCAGAACAGGAGACAATGGTCACAATGGCCAGGCCGCCGGGCATCCAGCCCAGCAGGGCATTAAATAATTTAATCAGCCGTTTGGTGCCGTCACCGGCAGATAAAATGATCCCTGCAAAGGTAAACAGGGGAATGGCCACCAGATTAGGCTGTGAAGCCAGCCGGTACAGTTCAATGATCAGGATACTGGGTTCCAGTTCAGCCGAATAGCTGGCCAGCAGACCACCGGCTCCCATAATGGCAAACAGGGGAGTACCCAGTATGGCCAGTAGAATCAGAATTAGAACAACGATAATCATTTGCTGAGATCAGTACAGGAGCAGTTAGCGGCAGGACAGGGTGTTTCATCCTGCACGACCCGTTCGGGTTCAAAGTGGGTAATGCTGAGCAGTAACAGGTGCAGACTTAAAATAGAAAAGCCCGCAGGTAATACCAGAGCAAGATAAACCGACCAACGCTCATTAGAGGGCGCGTATTCCCATTCATCCTGCCAGAATACCACCGCATACCAGGCAAGAATGCCGCTGATGATGGCACTTAACAGCAACAGAGGCCGGATTAGCTTTTTCTGTGTTTCGGGTTTTAAAAAATGCACCAGCACATCAATTTTAATATGCCGGTTCTGTTCCGATACCAGAGCCGCACCCATAAAAATAATAAACAGGATCAAATGGCGGGAAACCACTTCCATATGAGTAAAACCGGTATCAAAGAAATTGCGCGAGATGATCTGAATAATGGCCATAATCAGCAGCAGTAGCAGGCTGCTGGCGGCCACAAATTTTTCAAAAATTATCAGACTATGTTTAATCCGGTACAGGATTTTAAATACGGTTGACATAATTTAGACGCTCACTTAAATACGGTCAAAAATTCATCAACTCAGTTAGCGGCTTTGCTTTGATTTTCAGCCTGTCTGGCACGAAATTCATCCAGCAGTTTAGTGGTTCGCTTGAACATTTTCTTGGAGATATAATCGGAATCAATCAGCTTTTGTGCGGCCTTGTCACGAATGGCCAGCATTTCCTGTTTTTCCTGTTCATTCCAGTCCCACATAAACTTGATGCCGCTGTCTTTTAATAATTTTATACTTTGGACATTATCACGGCGGGTAATTTCATTAATCCGTCTGCCTGCTTCCTCACCTGTGGTTTTTAACAGTTTTTGCAGATCATCAGGCAGTTTTTTATAAAAACGATTACTGACTACCAGAGCACCAATGGCATTGGTCATGGTTACATTGGTGGCATAAGACAGTTTGGTATGCCATTGCATGGTCAGAGCTCCAAACGCGGAGTTATATACGGTATCAATACTGCCGTGTTTGGCTGTCAGCTGAGTATATACTTCAATAATAGACAGGGGTACAGGGGAAACACCGGCCACTTCTGCAAAGGCTTCACCAATAGGGTCACCCTGCCATAACCAGATGCGGCGTTGTTTCAGTTCTTCCAGAGAATGAATAGGTTTTTTGGAAAAAAAATGAATAGCACCGACTTCGGGCCAGCCCAGCAACTCAAAACCCTTGTAGCGGAAACCAGCTTCAATTTCAGGCATCAGCTTGTCACGAACATAGTCCGATTCATCAGTATTTTTAAACAGGAAGGGCATTTCCAGCACCCGCGCTGATGAATAAATACGGCCGACGCCATAACCGGTAAAAAAGGCCCCCTGCAACTGGCGGCTGCGGATTTTTCTAAGCACATCGGGCTCATCACCCATTACACCGCCGGGATAAATTTTAAATTTAAGACGGCCGTTACTCTTTTTATAGACTTCTTCAGCCCAACGGTCGACTTCTTTCATCCAGGCCGTATCGGGCGGTACCAGGGTAGCAAATTTAAAGGTGTACTTTTCTTTTGCGCTGGCACTGGATGTTGCGAGTAAAGCAGCCAGCATAAGGGCGCTCAATAGTACAGAGCTGCTGACACCTGTGTAAAAACGGCGAATAAAATATTTTAAAACCATAAATCTTCCTTCTCCAGTAATAGAGAAGCCTTCTGTTTGGATATAGTGTTGATTAATGTTTGTTCCGGGTATAAATCGTCCGGTGCATTGATAATACGGGTTAATAACTTGTGAAAGCCTGCTTTATTAAAACGCTGGCGTTCCAGGTATTTGGCCTGCAGCAGATCAACCACCAGCAGTTTGTTGTCATTGGCCTTATTGGCAATAGCAAAATGTTCTTCAGAGAGCTTATAGTTGCCGCCCAGCATGGGGGATTTGCTGCCGTAGTAGGCACCAAAGAAGATATGAGCACCGCTCATATAAAAGTGTTCATCCAGCTCCAGAACCCGCTGCATCAGCATGACCGCTTTAGGCAGTTGAGCCAGGCTTCTGGCCTTGTCGCGGTTTAAGTCAATAGACTTGGCCCAGCAGGAGGCAGTCCAGAACAGGGCCGGCACACTGCTATTACCCAGTTTATCAATATGTGTCTGCAGGTTTTCCAGTTCGCCGTCCAGTGCCTGGACACTCAGGCCAGTTTCCAGCAGGGCATGGCGGGCATGCAGATAGCCGCGATGATACAGTTCTGCCGCCCGTACCGGATCGGTATCTTCTACAAAACCGAAGGCATAACCATAGTAAGCCTGAGCTGCGTAGAGACGCAGGGTTTCATTATCCGGATCGCTGATTAACATGCCTTCAATGAGGCTGATATTACCGGGAATGGCCGATTCTGCCAGTTTCAGATCGCTTTCCTGGTTGACGGCAACCACCCCGCCATCAATCAGCGGCATAGCGGCACGAACGGTTAACTGGTTAATTGAACAGGCACTTAATGTACTGATAATAAACAGGATAGCGCCCAGTTGTAGAATTTTTTTCATAGTGTATTAATCA
>JALTKC010000430.1 GCA_027076245.1 Gammaproteobacteria bacterium | reverse complement strand
TTATTTAACCTGTTGAGAAAATTATATCGATTAAAAAATAAAGTCCTGTAAGAAGATAAGTTCATAATTTGTCAGAATTTAATGAAATAACCTGTAGGTTCAGTCTTACATAGAAAATGGCTTTGAACTGACTGCTTAAAAAGTGCAATAAACGCTTATCATATAGTGAATTAAAGGTGCTTTATGCTATACTCTTTCGCTGTTTATCCTGTATAGCAACAACATATAACAGGCCATATATCTAACTAAGCCATATAAACAGGCCATAAAATTACGGATTTTATATTTATATGTCGGACAACGAAGACACTCTGGTTAAGATTCGAGGACTGCATTTCGCTCGTGGTTCTTCCAAAATTTTTACGGGCGTGGATATTGATATTCCCAGAGGGAAGATTACTGCCATTATGGGTCCCAGTGGTACTGGTAAAACGACTTTGCTGAAACTGATTGGTGGCCAGATCAAACCTCAGCAGGGGACAATTCATTTTCATGGCGAAAATATCCCTTCCATGAGAACCCGCAAGTTATACGAAGTCAGAAAAAAAATGGGCATGCTGTTTCAAAGTGGTGCCTTGCTGACGGACATGAATGTTTATGACAATATTGCTTTTCCCCTGAGAGAACATACTCAGTTGCCGGAAGTCATGATCCGTGATCTGGTAATTATGAAATTACAGGCCGTTGGTTTGCGTGGTGCCCGTCATTTGATGCCCAGTGAGCTATCCGGTGGTATGGCAAGACGGGCCGCATTGGCACGGGCCATTGCTCTGGATCCGGAAATGATCCTTTATGATGAGCCCTTTACCGGACAGGATCCTATCTCTATGGGCGTTCTGGTACAGCTGATTCGTTCCATGAATGAAGCTCTGGGCCTGACCAGTGTAATTGTGTCCCATGATATTGAGGAAACCATGGCCATTGCGGACAAAATTTATATTATATCCCAGGGTAAAGTCATTGGTCATGGCAGTCCTGATGAGATAGATAAATCTGATTCTCCCTGGATCAACCAGTTCGTACACGGTGAGGCGGATGGTCCAGTGCCGTTTCATTACCAGGCGGTGCCGTATAAAGAAGATTTACTGGCCTCGTAAATATGCTTATAACCCCTACTGTCATTTTGACTGTTTATTTAATATGGAAAGCTGAATAATCGATATGTTTGACTGGTTTGCAAAAATTGGCAGAAGTGCCATTGACTTTTTTGCCCGATTTGGCAGGGAAGTGATACTGTTTATTCAGACAGTTATTGGGTTTGCTACCCTGATCCCTCGTCCCGGATTGATCGTTGCACAGATGTATTCTGTGGGGGTGCGGTCTATGCTGATTATTCTGGTATCCGGCTTTTTTGTAGGCATGGTGCTGGGGCTGCAGGGTTATAATACCCTGGTTGACTTTGGAGCAGAAGAATCTCTGGGTGTGGTTGTTGCTTTATCACTGGTAAGGGAACTGGGGCCGGTGGTTACGGCTTTATTATATGCCGGTCGTGCCGGCTCTGCGCTGACGGCAGAAATCGGCTTAATGAAGGCGACCGAACAATTGTCCGGTCTGGAAATGATGGCCGTTAACCCGGTTAACCGGATCCTGGCACCTCGTCTGCTGGCGGGTATTATCAGCATGCCTTTACTGGCGGCTATGTTCAGTGCCGTTGGTGTTTTTGGTGGCTATCTGGTGGGCGTGGATATGCTGGGCGTGGACAGCGGTGCCTACTGGTCTCAGATGCAGGCCAAGGTGGATTATAACGATGATATTGTTAACGGTGTGATTAAAAGCTTTGCCTTTGGTATTGTAACCACCTGGATTGCTGTTTATGAAGGGTTTTCCTGTATTCCAACTTCTGAAGGTGTCAGTCGGGCAACAACCCGAACGGTGGTTTATTCTGCCCTGACTGTGCTGGGTCTGGACTTCCTGTTAACCGCTTTAATGTTAGATTGAATGGATTAGAAACTATGACGACAACGAGAGCATTAGAAATTTCAGTAGGTATTTTTGTAGCTGCGGGTATTGCCGCCTTGCTGGTATTAGCGGTTAATGTCAGTAATGTCAGTACTTTCCACTCTGGTAGTCAATATACCATTAAAGCCAGTTTCGATAATATTAGCGGCTTAAAGGCACGTTCACCCGTTACCATTGCGGGTGTCACCATAGGCAGAGTAAAACAGATTGATGTGGATCCGGTTACCTTTGAAGCGGTTGTACAGATGAATATTGATGGTCAATATAATGAAATCCCTGTGGATTCGTCTGCAGGTATTTACACTGCCGGTCTGCTGGGAGAAAAATATGTGGGTATTGAACCCGGTGGGGCGCCGGACTATCTGGAAGAAGACAGTGAAATTCGTTTGACACAGTCATCAATTGTGCTGGAAAAACTGATCAGCCAGTTTTTATTCAGCCAGTCTGACTCAGACGATAAATCAGAAAAGTAAGTCCTATGAGTAAAAAATCCATAGCAAGGCTTGAAAAAACGGCGCCCGGTCACTATCAATTAAGCGGTGACCTGAGTTTTCAGAGTGTGCCTGAATTATGGCAGACAAATAAAACCGTTTTATTTGAGGATGATAATCCAGAACTGGATATTAATCTGGCCGGTCTGGAACGTTCAGACAGTTCCGGTCTGGCCATTCTGGTGGAGTGGTTCAGAGAAGCCGAACAGCAGAACAAGAAAATAAATTTTATTAATATTCCGCAGCAAATGTATGATATTGCCAGAATCAGTGGTCTGGATGAGATTTTGCCTATTACTGTAAGAAAATAACTGTGTATGAAAGCAGAATCATAATGCACCATCTATAAGTAAGGCAAACAGGAAATATAATGACAACAGATGAAGTAAAAGCACTTATCGAAAAGGGTATGAACACCCAGGAAATTAAAGTAACCGGTGATGGCA
This sequence comes from Gammaproteobacteria bacterium, assembly GCA_027076245.1. GTDB lineage: Bacteria > Pseudomonadota > Gammaproteobacteria > GRL18 > GRL18 > JANELJ01. The sequence continues at coordinate 417 of JALTKC010000430.1, read as the reverse complement.
GTATGTTTGATGTTCTGGTGGTTTCAGAGCAGTTTGAAGGTCTGACACCGGTCAAAAAACAACAGCTGGTTTATGCAACCGTTAATCCCCAGATCACCAGCGGTGAAATACATGCTCTCACAATTAAAGCCTACACCCCTGCAGAATGGTCAACTGCCAGTAAACTGCAAATTGGCTGACCGCTGTCGGAAAAACCAATTATCCACATTAATTACACCCCACTCTCTGTTATTCTTTGTTTAGTTTAGACAGAGCGGGCTGTCCTGTCTTCCTAAAACTGAATTTTTCAGGCTAATTGACCCGTTTTAAGTGGCAACAGCGATTTTTGCTCTTTCTTAAAGGTTTTCCAGAACAGAAAAATAGACTATAATGCTCTGTTATCTATTTAATTTCACCTGGAAGGATTTCCCTTATGCG
>JALTKC010000429.1 GCA_027076245.1 Gammaproteobacteria bacterium | reverse complement strand
CCAGGGCATTTTTCATTGCCCGCCAGCCCGCTTCCCGTCCGGCCCTGTCACCATCAAAACAGAAAATGACTTCATCACACAGACGAAACAGTTTCTGCAAATGCTCAGAGGTAGTAGCCGTACCCAGTGTGGCCACGCTGTAGCGTATATCAAACTGAGCCAGTGCCACCACATCCATATAGCCTTCAACCACCAGCACCCGGTCAATTTTTCTTAATGCCTGTTTGAGTTCAAACAGGCCGTAAAGTTCCTGACCTTTGTGAAATAATCGGGTTTCAGGAGAATTAAGGTATTTCGGCTTACCGTCACCCAGAATACGTCCGCCAAAAGCAATGGTACGCCCACGACGATCACGAATGGGAAACATCAGCCGTTCCCGAAAGCGATCATACCAGGGTGACTGATTCGGTCTGTTATTATCACTTTCTTCCTGCCTGCCCAGCATACCGGTTTCTGCCAGTGCCTGAATTTTCTGCTCATTACCGGCACCGATAACATTCAGAACACTATTCCCGCCCGGCGCAAAACCCAGACCATAAGTCTGAATCACCTCATCACTCAAGCCCCGCTGTTTAATATAAGCCTGCACTTTGTGTGCCTGAGCATGATGGCTTAACTGATACTGGTAATAATTAGCCACCTGTTCCAGTAGTTCAAACTGTTCCGGATTCTGTCTTGGTTGATTTTTATCATAGGCAACTTTAGGTACTTCCAGCCCGGCCATTTGTGCCAGCTCTTCCACCGCTTCCACAAAGCTCAGGTGTTCATATTCCATCAGAAAGCGAATGGCATTACCGCTGGCTCCACAGCCAAAACAATGATAAACCTGTTTTGGCTGACTAACATTGAACGAAGGCGTTTTCTCACCATGAAAGGGGCAGCAGGCCTTATGGTTACTGCCCGAACGTTTTAACGGTACACGGGAATCAATCAGCTCAACAATATCCGTATATGCCAGAACTTCATCTATAAACTCTCTTGGGATTAAGCCGGCCATTACCTTCCAGAAAAGTGGTTATTTACTTGGATTATGTTCTACTGCTATAGCAAAACAGAAAGTTTAAAATTGTATAAAACAGGTATTTTATACTTTATTATTTTAGACGTTTAACAGGATTTAAGGGATAGAATGCGTATTTTTATTGCAGAATAAGAACTGCTTAACGCCTGAGTTGTTTTGAGCCTGTTTCTGGTATCAACTTTAGCTCTGGTTCAGCTTAGCTTCTGTTTGATCAGAGCACTGACCTGTGACATATCAGCACGCCCCTGAACCTGGGGTTTTAACAGCCCCATCACCTTGCCCATATCTTTCATAGACTGGGCGCCGGTGGAACTGACAGCTTCATCTATCAGCCGGGCAATTTCTTCTTCGGATAAAGCAGCGGGCAAAAACTCCTGAAGAACTTTCATCTCCATTTCTTCTTTTTCTGCCAGATCCATTCGATCGGCATCACGAAACTGCTGGGCAGAGTCTTTGCGCTGTTTAACCAACTTGTCTAATACCGCCAGTACCTGGGTATCATCAAGCTCGATCTGTTCATCAATTTCACGTTGCTTTATGGCCGCAAGTACCCCGCGAATAACCACCAGGCGCTCTTTTTCTTTAGCACGCATGGCCGATTTCATAGCATCAGTAAGATCTGACTTTAAGGTCTGGCTCATTTTTAACTCAATCTATTTATAATAAGAGGTTAAGTAACCCACTTATCGGGCCGTGCTTATCTGACAGGCCTTAATAAGCGATTGAAATACAAAAAACAACGGATAATACTACAATAATAAATTTAACTGACTTTATCTCATTGAGGTCTCATCGAGAAAGTCAGTCAGAAGTTTTAGTACATACGTCTGCGACGACCAATCTCACGAGACTGTTTTTTCTGCCAGCGTTTAACAGCAGCAGCCGCTTTACGTTTACGTACTGCAGTTGGCTTTTCATAGTGTTCGCGACGACGAACTTCAGACAGGATACCTGCTTTTTCACAGGAACGTTTGAAACGACGTAAGGCTACGTCAAATGGTTCATTTTCTTTTAACTTTACCGATGGCATGAAAACTCCTAAATTAAAACATTTTACCCAGCAATTTATTTTATCTACCGCATTTCCGGAGACAAAGCTTGCCCTTTGACCCAAAACGCAGACACGGGATCATACTCTTATTTTGTGCTGACTGCAAAAATTTTTTGAAAAAAATTCAATGAAATGCACAGCATCAGAAACAATAAGTATAGTGACTGATATTTCTCATTTTTTTAGCGGCTCTGAATACTCCCCAACTTGCAAGATCCCATAATAGAGTACACAATAACGCCCATGAAAGTACTGGGTATTGAAACATCCTGTGATGAAACAGGCATTGCTATATATGATGATGAACAGGGTATTCTGGCAGATGCCTTATACAGCCAGATAGCGCTGCATGCCGACTATGGCGGTGTGGTACCTGAACTGGCCTCCCGTGATCATGTGCGGCGCATTATTCCCCTTATTAAACAGGTGATGAGTGAATCCGGCTGCCAGCCCGATGATATTGACGGTATTGCCTATACCGCCGGGCCGGGCTTAATGGGTGCTCTGATGGTGGGTGCGGCTGTTGGCCGCTCACTGGCCTGGACCTGGCAATGCCCCAGTATTGGTATACACCATATGGAGGGTCATCTGCTGGCCCCCATGCTGGAAGAAAAAGTTCCCCGCTTCCCTTTTCTGGCACTGCTGGTTTCCGGCGGCCATACCCTGCTGGTGGATGTAACCGCTATCGGTTCCTATAAAGTTATAGGTGAATCACTGGATGATGCGGTCGGAGAAGCCTTTGATAAAACCGCCAAAATGCTGGGGCTGGGTTATCCCGGCGGCCCGGTTATTTCCAGGCTGGCCGAGTCCGGTATTGCAGACCGATATAAATTTCCCCGCCCCATGGTTAACCGGCCCGGACTGGATATGAGTTTCAGCGGCCTGAAAACCTTTGTACTGAACACCTGGATGGAATCGGATAAAACGGAGCAGACCCGGGCAGATATTGCCTGGGCCTTTCAGGACGCTATTGTAGATACCCTGACCATTAAATGTAAACGAGCCTTAAAAGCCACCGGTTATCAGCAGTTAGTCATTGCCGGCGGTGTCAGTGCCAATCAAAGCCTGCGGGAGCGTTTAAATCAGCTGGCTAAAACCAGTCCGCTGGAAGTTTTTTATCCTCAGCCCCAGTACTGTACCGATAACGGCGCCATGATTGCCTTTGCCGGACTGCAGCGGCTGAAAGCCGGGGAACATGACGGGGAAGGTTTTAGTACCCGTCCGCGCTGGCCTCTGGATGA
>JALTKC010000428.1 GCA_027076245.1 Gammaproteobacteria bacterium | reverse complement strand
CTTTTTTAACTTTCCTGTCCAGAAGAATTTCCTTAACCACCTTGCGGGCAATCTTGGCCACTTCACGTTCAATACTACGTACTCCGGCTTCCCGGGTATAATAACGGATAATATCCCTGATTGCCCCCTCACTGATACTCAGTTCAGATTCTTTCAGACCATTGTTTTTCATCTGCTTGGGGATCAGATAACGAGAAACAATATTCAGTTTTTCGTCTTCCGTATAACCCGGAATACGGATCACTTCCATACGGTCAAGCAGTGGCCCCGGGATATTCATACTGTTGGAGGTGGCAATAAACATAACCTCGGAGAGATCGTAATCCACTTCCATATAGTGATCATTAAAAGTATTATTCTGCTCCGGATCCAGAACTTCCAGCAGCGCTGAGGAGGGATCACCGCGCATGTCCATAGCCATCTTGTCAATTTCATCCAGCAGGAAAAACGGATTTTTAACTCCGACCTTGGCCATATTCTGAATGATCTTGCCCGGCATAGAACCAATATAAGTTCTTCTATGACCGCGAATTTCAGCCTCATCACGCACACCGCCCAGAGACATACGGGTAAATTTACGGTTAGTCGCACGGGCAATGGACTGACCCAGTGAGGTTTTACCCACACCCGGAGGTCCGACCAGACACAGGATAGGTCCCTTGAGTTTTTTCATGCGCTGCTGAACCGCCAGGTATTCAAGGATACGTTCCTTGACCTTTTCCAGACCGTAATGATCTTCTTCTAAAATGGCTTCAGCCCTGGCCAGATCATGGCGTACCTTGGAGCGTTTTTTCCAGGGTACATTAGTCAGCCATTCCAGATAATTACGTACCACAGAGGCCTCTGCGGACATAGGCGACATCATTTTGAGTTTATTTAGCTCTGCCAGGCCTTTCTTTTTGGCTTCAGCAGACAGGCCGTTGTTCTTAATCTTGTTTTCCAGCTCTTCCAGTTCATTTGGTACATCATCGATATCATTGAGTTCCTTCTGAATGGCTTTCATCTGCTCATTGAGATAATACTCACGCTGGCTTTTTTCCATCTGCTGTTTAACACGACCGCGTATTCGTTTTTCAACCTGAAGAATATCAATTTCAGATTCCATCTGGGCCAGCAGATGTTCCAGGCGTTCACGAACATCAGAAATTTCCAGGATAACCTGTTTTTCTTCAATCTTAAGCGGCATGTGCGCGGCAATGGTATCGGCCAGACGGCTGGGATCTTCTATGCTGGATAAAGAAGATAATATTTCCGGTGGTACCTTATCATTCATTTTGACATACTGGTCAAACTGATTCATGACCGTACGGGTTAACACATCGGCTTCACGTTCATCCAACTGGTTATTTTCAAATACACTGACCTGAGCCGTGAAATAGTCATCGGCAGTAAATATATTTTCAATACGGGCACGTTCATCACCTTCCACCAGAACTTTAACGGTTCCGTCTGGCAGTTTTAATAAGCGTAAAATTGAGGCTATGGTGCCGACATTATTAATATCTTCAGGCTGTGGATCATCATCTGATGCATTTTTCTGTGCAATCAGCAGGATTTTCTTATCCTCTTCCATGGCCGCTTCAAGGGCATTGATGGATTTTTCACGACCGACATACAGAGGTATGACCATATGCGGGTAAACCACCACATCGCGCAACGGCAACACGGGAAAAATCTGGGTACTTTCTTCGAGTTCTGACATTTCTTCAGACATATTCTTTTCTTGCTCCATTATTCAGGAGATCCTCTTGTTTTGTGCATCTGTAAGCAGCTAATTTACGGCGCCTACAAATGTTTTGAAGGTGTTATTTAATTATAGTGTATATATGGGTGTTATGGGAGAAAATTCAAGCTTAATGAGTTGTTTTTAGGCTTTAACTACTAAAAAAGGAGCCTTAAGGCTCCTTTTTTAGTAGTTAACTGTATTTTAACCTTGTTAAAGCTATGGTCAATAAACTATTCACCCGATGCTTTTTTATCAGTATTTTCATAAATCAGCAGGGGCTCAGAAAGACCATTAATTACGCCTTCATCCACCACAACTTTCTGCACATCTTCTACTGAAGGTAGTTCATACATGGTATCCAGCAGAGTATGTTCCAGTATGGATCGCAGTCCACGGGCACCGGTTTTTCTTTCCATGGCTTTCTGGGCAATAGCCTTTAATGCATCTTCACGTAACTCCAGCTCAGCACCTTCCAGTTCAATCAATTTGCTGTACTGTTTAGCCAGGGCATTTTTGGGTTCTGTCAGAATCCGCACCAAAGCTTCCTCATCCAGTTCACGCAAAGTGGCAACAACAGGCAGACGACCGACAAATTCAGGGATAAGACCATAACGAGTCAGATCTTCTGGTTCGATATCATCCAGGGTTTCACCAAAACTTTTAGAATCTTCCTTGGTTTTAACTTCAGCACCAAATCCAATACCGCCTTTTTCAGAACGCTGTTGTATGACCTTGTCAAGACCTGCGAATGCTCCACCGCAAATAAACAGTATATTACCGGTATTTACCTGTAAAAATTCCTGTTGCGGATGCTTACGGCCACCCTGGGGTGGAACGGAAGCAATGGTACCTTCAATCAGTTTTAATAATGCCTGCTGTACACCTTCACCGGAAACATCACGGGTAATGGACGGATTGTCTGATTTACGGGAAATTTTGTCAATTTCGTCAATATAAACAATACCGGTCTGTGCTTTTTCTACGTCATAGTCACACTTTTGCAGCAATTTCTGGATAATGTTTTCAACATCTTCACCGACATAACCGGCTTCAGTCAAAGTTGTTGCATCGGCAATCGTAAAGGGTACATCCAGTAAGCGTGCCAGCGTTTCGGCCAACAGGGTTTTACCGGAACCGGTAGGTCCAATTAATAGAATATTACTCTTGGACAGTTCCACATCGTCTTTTTTATAACCATTTTCCAGACGTTTATAGTGGTTATACACTGCAACCGCCAGAATTTTCTTAGCTTCTGCCTGACCAATGACGTATTCATCCAGGATTTTATTGATTTCTCTGGGTGTGGGTAATTTTTTACCAGGAACAGAACCGCCCTGTTCCTGGATCTCTTCACGAATAATGTCATTGCATAATTCAACACATTCGTCACAGATAAATACAGAAGGACCGGCAATTAACTTTCTGACTTCATGCTGGCTCTTGCCGCAAAAAGAACAGTAAAGTAGCTTACCATTATCATCTTTGTTTTGAGTATCATCACTCATAAAACGAACCTCATATCAGGGAAGCCATGTCAGCTATGCCCTTCTTTTCTTATAAATAGCTTAATTTGTTTCTGACGGAACCCAC
>JALTKC010000427.1 GCA_027076245.1 Gammaproteobacteria bacterium | reverse complement strand
AGTGATCAGTATCATGGTGAAATTAAGGATCGTCCCGGTCTGGGCTGCGGAAAAACGGCTGAACCACAGACCATTATTGAAGCTTCTGGTTTACTGGATCGCAGTACTTTATTATGGCTTTTTGCCGCAGCTATTATTAACCTGATCATTTAATTTCTCTATAATTGGAATAACTGGCCTTTATTAACTATTATCAAAGCCAGGTAATCTAAACACAACTGGCTTTTTAATGTCGTTAAAAAACAGGGTCGAACTCAAACGCCGCAACTATAACCAGCTCGTTGCCCGAGAAACTATTGAAGACTACGCCCTGCGTTACTCACCTTCAAGCTTTCGTAACTGGTCTGAATTTATTGTTGCCAATACCGCCATCGGCAGTATTTCCTTTCTGGCTCTGGAAGTTATCGGTGCAACCATTGCCATTAATTATGGTTTTGAAAATGCTTTCTGGAGCATACTGACCGCTTCTGTTATTATTTTTTTTCTGGGTTTCCCTATCTGCTATCAGGCCGCCCGGCACAATATTGATATTGATTTATTAACTCGTGCAACCGGTTTCGGCTATCTGGGCTCCACCATTACCTCACTGATTTATGCTTCTTTCTGCTTTATTTTCTTTGCCCTGGAAGCCGCCATTATGGCTCAGGCTCTGTTTCTTTATACCGGGCTGCCCCTGCCCATTGGCTATGCACTCTGCGCTATTATTATTATTCCCCTGGTATTTTATGGTATGACCCTCATTAACCGGCTGCAGCTTTATACCCAGCCTATCTGGCTGATACTGATGATTGTTCCCTTTATTGCTATTTTTATAAAAGAACCTGATCTAATCAACTATACCGTCAATATGGCCGGTATCCAGTCTGAAAGTGCTCAATTCTCCTTAACTTATTTTGGTTTTGCTCTTGGGATTTCTTTATCACTGATTGCTCAGATTGGCGAGCAGGTGGATTATCTGCGTTTTATGCCGGACAAAACCAGACACAATGCCCTGAAATGGTGGCTGGCTGTTCTGCTTTCCGGTCCCGGCTGGATTATTCTTGGTTTTTTTAAACAGCTGGGCGGTGTTTTTCTGGCTGCTCTGGTCATTATGGGTGGTGCTTCCATCACTGATGCCAAAGAACCTATTCATATGTATCAGGCCGCGTATTCCTATATTTTTGCCCACCCGGATATGGCATTAACGCTGAGCTTTTTCTTTGTCATTATCTCCCAGATAAAAATCAACGTAACCAATGCGTATGCCGGCTCTCTGGCCTGGTCAAACTTTTTCTCCAGAATTACCCATTCTCATCCCGGGCGGGTGGTCTGGCTGGTTTTTAATATTCTTATTGCGCTGCTGTTAATGGAAATCGGTTTATTTGATGTCCTTGGACAGATTCTCGGCCTGTATTCCAATATTGCGATTGCCTGGATCTCGGCCATCGTAGCGGATCTGGTTATCAATAAACCGCTGGGCTTAAGCCCTCCCATTATTGAATTTAAACGCGCTCATTTATTTAATATTAACCCCGTCGGTGTATTTAGTACACTGATTGCCTCTATCCTGTCCGTCATTGCTTTTTCTGGTTTTTTTGGTGAAAACATCCAGGCATTCTCCGCAATTATTGCTTTGCTCACCGCTTTTATCTGTTCTCCGCTGATTGCTCTGCTTACCGAGGGAAAATATTATATTGCCCGTCAATCTGAGGTAGAACCTGACTCTGAAAACCAGATTAAAGAACCAGATCAGAAAGTCTCCTGTGGTGTCTGCGGTATTGCCTATGTAGCTAAAGATATGGCACGCTGCTCAATGTACCAGACCAATATCTGTTCATTATGCTGTTCTCTGGAAGCACGCTGCCATGATCAATGCAAAGACAAGCCTGAATTTAGTTTAAAAAATATTACCGTAAAACTGACAACACCTGTTTTAAAACATATTTTCCATAATGAAACCATAGTCCGGCTGATAGGTGTTATACAGGTATTTTTAATACTAAGCACTATTATTGCTTTTATTCTCGGCACCAGTTTTATCATCAATAGTCATAATCAGCCCTGGTCACAGAAAGAACTGCTGCTTAATCTGCACCTGAATCTGTTTTATATTTTTGTGCTCGTTGCCATGATAGCGGCATGGATAATTGTGTTAATGAATGAAAATCGGCAATTTGTAGAGGATGAGTTAACACAAAAAAACCTGGCCCTGGATAAAAGCGAGGAGCGTTATGATCTGGCTATGTCTGTAGCCAATGACGGTTTGTTTGACTGGAATATGGTAAGCAATGAAGTTATTTTTGATGACCGTTACTATACCATGGCAGGCTATAAGCCTAAGGTGTTTCCACAAAGTTATGAGCAGTGGCAGCAACGTCTTCATCCTGAAGACAGAGAACGTGTTCTGCTCAATGTACAGGACTATATTGCCGGTAATGCGGATAAATACGATACTGAATTTCGGTTTTTATGCAAAGACGGACATTATATGTGGATTCGCGCCCGCGGCGGCATTGTGGCTTATGATAAAGACGGCAGACCAACACGCTTTGTAGGCACCCATGCGGACATTACCGACAGAAAGAAAGTTGAAGAACAAATTATTATACATGCCCATTATGACAGTCTTACCGGTTTACCTAACCGTTTTCTGTCTCTGGACAGACTTGACCTGTTAATTAAAAAGGCCAAACGCAATCAGTATAAAGTTGCGGTATTATTTCTGGATCTGGATGACTTTAAAAAAATCAATGACAGCCTTGGTCATGATGTAGGCGATAAGGTGTTAATTGAAGCCGCCTCCCGTTTAAACAGTATTATACGCCACCAGGATACAGTCGGACGTCTGGGCGGTGATGAGTTTATTTTACTGCTGGACGGTTTAGATGACATGACGGACGCTGAACCGGTTGCTGAAAAGTTAATAAAAATATTTCAGGATCCGTTTACCATTGATAACCGAGATTTGATCCTTACGGCCAGTTTAGGGATCGCCATTTATCCTGAAGACGGTTTATCGTCAGCACAGTTACTTCGCCATGCTGATGTAGCCATGTATAATGCCAAGTCCCTTGGACGTAATACTTATTCTTATTTTACCGAACAGTTAAACCAGAAAGTCATTCGCCGTCTGGCTCTGGAAGAGCAACTACACGGCGCCCTGCAACGAAATGAATTTGTGGTCTATTATCAGCCTAAAATTGACATTGCCAGCGGTCATATTATGGGTGCTGAAGCCCTGTTACGCTGGTTTAATCCCAAACTGGGTCAGGTATCACCGGATGAATTTATCCCGCTGGCCGAACAAAGCGGTTTAATTATTGCCTTAGGCGAGTTTGTATTAAACCAGTCTTTAAACATACTGGTTCAATGGCAACATATTAACAGCATAAATAATCAGCAGTTTGCAATTGCCGTTAATCTTTCCCCTCGTCAGTTTCGTGATCCCAAACTGGCTGACACCATTACCCGAACCATTAAACAATCCGGATTACCCACTCGGCTTGTTGAGCTTGAAGTAACCGAAGGTATATTAATGAGCGGACACCACTATGTTACCGACTCACTTTTACAATTAAACCAGTCAGGACTGTTGCTGACCATGGATGATTTTGGTACCGGTTATTCTTCCTTGAGCTATCTGCGAAAATACCCATTTAATATTGTTAAAATTGACCGTAGCTTTATTAATGAAATGGATACAAATCCCAATGACCGGGAATTAATCAATGCCATTATATCCATGGCACACAGCCTGAATTTAAAAGTAGTAGCCGAAGGTGTGGAAACAGAGGGACAATTAATTTATCTCAGACAGATTAACTGCGACTATGCCCAGGGATTTTATTTCAGCAAACCATTACCTACCGAAAAACTGGAAAAGCTGCTTCTGTCCCAGACATAATTCCTGACATAGATAGTAGAATGATACCCGATAAATTTAATTCCATTAGCGATATAAGCAGACAAAGACCCGTTCACGGCGGTGCTGTCTGTCAGGCTGCTCAACAGTATGGTATTAAACCCTCTGACTGGCTGGATTTATCTACAGGAATTAATCCCAATGGCTGGCCGGTTCCTGAAATTCCCACGGCCGTCTTTAACCGTCTGCCTGAAACTGATGACGGCCTTATAGAATGTGCACAACACTATTATCAAAACCCTCATTTAACTGCGGTTGCGGGTTCCCAGGAGGCGATTCAGTTAATTCCAAAGGTGTTGTCTGAACTGAATTTAATACCTGATCGACCCAGGGTCGGTCTGATTACACCCGCATATGCTGAACATGAATTCAGCTGGCAGCAGGCTAAAGCGGATATCATATGCCTTGCCCCTGGTACTATTGAAAAACATCTCCCGGATCTGGATATACTGGTTTTAATTAACCCCAATAACCCTTCCGGCCATTTATATTCTCCTGAAACCCTGCAATTATGGCAACAGCAATTAAACCGGCATAAGGGGTTTATGATTATTGATGAAGCCTTTATGGACTGCACACCCCAATACAGCCTGCTCCCTCATACTGATTTTACTCAGGCTGATAATCTGATTGTATTACGTTCCGTTGGAAAATTTTTTGGTCTGGCAGGGATCCGTGCCGGTTTTATGGCTGCCCACCCCGTTATATTGAAAACTCTTGAATTTTTTCAGGGCCCCTGGTCTGTCAGTCACCCTGCCCGCTATATTCTTAAACAGGCTTTAAATGATCAACCGTGGATTGCTCAAAACCGACAGTGGCTAATGCAACAGTCAGACAGGCTGGAAACGCTTTTAATGGATTTTATTCAGAATTATGATCAACAGGCCAACGTGGACGGTTGCCCACTCTTTAAAACCGTCTTCACCAATAAGGCACAAGACCTGTTTGAACATCTGGCACATCAAGGCATATTAACCCGGCTGCTGGATAATTTATCTGGTATACGCTTTGGCCTGCCCGGTGACAGCCAGCAGTTTGAACGACTTGGCCAGGCAATAAACTATAATAGTTGCGACCTGATAAGACCATTTATAAAAGGATACTAATACGTGCTTGCCGTTGCCATACTATTGACCGGATATTCAATTTTTAGCGCAATTATTTTGGCGTTTACTCACTTTAATTCTCATTATTATCCTGAACAGCCTCAGGTTCGTCTTATGGGAATATTGCTGGTTTTAATATTGGCCGGGTTGCAGCTGGTTCATTTTCTGTATCTTTATTCAGACTTGTTCTACATGCAAAGTGGTTTCTATCTTATCTTGTTATTTGCCGTTGCACCGGCATTTTACCTGTTCAGTAAACCGCTGTTAAAAGGAGCTGTAAAATTTCACTTGACTGATTTCATTCATCTGTTACCAGTAATAATTGCACCCTGGTTAAGTTTATCCATGGCCCTGCCGCTTTCATTTGCGGTTGGAGCAGCGTATTTATTATGGCTGGCACATAGTGTTTATGCCTTACGTGAACAGCGTGGCCGTTTTAACCTGGAAATTGCCATGTTGTCCATTACCTTTGTCATTGCCGTTATCGTGTTAATTATGGGCTTCACTTTACCGATAATGGAAAACAAGTTGTTTTTCAGCCTATATGCAAGCTCAATCGGAGGGGCATTTATCTTTATGAACCTGGCTATTGCCCTGTCTCCTCAACTGCCTTCCAAAATTGCAGAAGCCGCCGAAGAGGTCTATACAAACACCACGCTTGCCAATATTGATTGTGATGAAGTGCTGCAAAAATTATCCACGTTAATGCAAGAAGCCAGGGTGTATGAAGATAGCGGACTTAATCTTAATTCTCTGGCCGACCGGCTTGATTTATCCGGCCATCAATTATCAGAACTTATTAATACCCGTTTAGGAAAAGGCTTCTCCCGTTATATCAGGGAACAGCGGGTTGAGGCAGCAAAAACCATATTAATTGCCGAGCCTTCAGCATCTGTACTGTCCGTGGGCCTGAGCGTGGGGTTTACCTCGCAATCAAACTTTTACGATGCTTTTCGTGAAATAACCGACATGACACCCGGCAAATACCGCAAAATTAACACCTCTGATACTCCGGAATGATAATTCAGGAACCGGAATTAACACCTGAATTATCATTCCGGAGGTTCTAAGCTGCATCATACCTTAGTCTGAATTCAACGATTCTCATAAAAGGATTCAGAACTATGAATATTTTACTCACCGGAGCCAGCGGCTTTATTGGCCGGCATCTTGACAAAAAACTGCAATCCAACGGTTACAGGGTGGTTGCGTGCAGCCGAAAGAACGGTTTTGATTTCAGTAAAATGTGCTCAAAAGAGGACTGGATGCCGCATTTAAAGAATATTGACATCATTATCAATTGTGTCGGCATTATTTATGAGACCGGGGAACAAACCTTTAATGCCCTGCATTACCGGGCCCCCTCAGCGCTGTTTCAGGCCGGAGCGGATGCTAATGTAAAACGTATTATACAGATTTCCGCTTTAGGAGCCGATGAGCATTCTTCTGCTCCTTATCACATCACCAAAAAAGCAGCGGATGATGTATTAAGATCATTAACGGTCAACTGGTTTATCCTGCGGCCCTCACTGGTCTATGGGCATGGAGGAAAAAGTACGGCATTTTTTAAGCGGCTGGCCCGCTTTTCTGTACTACCGCTTATGGAAGGCGGGCTTCAGCCCGTACAGCCTGTGCATATTAATGATTTAACCGATTGTATTATGCGTTGTCTGATCAGTGCTGATACCAATATGACGATAGATGTTGTTGGCCCATATGCCCTTTTTTTTAAAGACTGGCTACAACTGATGCGCACATCAGAAAACAGACCAGAAGCCCATATTGTATCTATCCCTTTTAAATTCTGCCTGGTGATTGCCTGGCTGCTTAAACCTTTCATTCCACTGATGCAGACAGAAAATATACGCATGTTAAGAAAGGGCAATTTTTCAGATGTCACACCTTTGGCCGAATTTTTGGGTCATCTGCCTATGGATATTACTACAGGATGGAGCAAATTATGATTTATCTCACGCTCAAATATTTACATATCTTAAGCATGGTTTTGTTATTTGGCACCGGATTGGGCAGTGCCTTTTATAAATGGATAGCCGATCGCAGCCAAAATTTAGAACATATTGCACAGGTTAATCGTCACGTGGTATTAGCTGACTGGATTTTCACCACGCCTACGGTAATTTTTCAGCCCGTAAGCGGATTAATCATGGTGTATCTGGCAGGCATTCCTGTCACCACATTCTGGGTATCAGCCAGCCTTGCACTGTATATCCTGGCAGGTCTTTGCTGGATACCGGTGGTCTGGCTGCAAATTCGGATGAGCAAAATAGCGGATACCTCATTAAAACACCAACATGCCTTACCCCATAAATACTGGCAGTATGCCCGGATATGGTTCTGGCTGGGTGTGCCGGCATTCACCGCTATGGTGCTGGTGGTATTTTTAATGGTTTTTAAAATATCTTAAGGAGCCTGTTATGAACAATAAATCCATTATGCAAAAAGCATTAGGCAAGCAATGGCAGCAACTACCACCTGTTTTACAGGCACATTATCAGTATGAAAAAAATTATGATATTGGTTATCTGAATATTGAATACCCCTCATACATGCAGCCTTATTTCACTTTTCTACACAGACTGGGGGCGCTGATTAACCGAAGCGGTAAAGAAATTCCCACCACAGTTGAAAAACAGATGCAGGGTGACAGGCAATACTGGAATCGCACAATACAGTTTCCTGATAATAAAAACATCTTGTTTAAAAGTACCTGGATTTACGATAAGGGTAATGAACTTATTGAATATGTAAACCCGTTCATAGGTTTGCGTATGCGGGTGCATGTTGAGAATAATAAGCTACATTATGAGGGAGTAAACTTTGTATTGAAGATAGGAGACAGATTAATTCCAGTCCCGGAATGGTTGTTCCTTGGCCATACGACAATTATTGAAGCCCAGAAAGGTAACGATGAATTTGAAATGGACTTTATTGTGAAACATCCTTTACTGGGAAGGGTATTTCGTTATTCTGGAAAGTTTAAAAATGTTTCTGATTTAATTAAGAAATAACCAGATTAATACTTATTAGAAATTCAACTCATAAATACAGTTAAGTTGCACTTATAATTTGAATCCGTGATCCGGGATCAAATGACTCAGTGTACCGATTTATAAAACCGCTTTAAAAAACATGGTGCTGACAGCTGATTCATCCTGCCATTCCAGAGTCAGCTGACCGTTGATAAAGCCGAAACCTTTGACATGTTGCAGGGCATTCAGAAAACGATCTTCCAGTTCCATAATGTGAGGGTCGCAGAACTTGCGGGTAGCAGCAATGGGTCCAAAACTGATCTCACCGGCCAGTTTGCCTTCTTTAATAGTTGTGGTGAAACGGTTACAGGCGCTTTGACCGGATACTTTGTGACCATCAAACTGAATAAAAACAGCAATATCGGCCGGGATCTTTTCCTGCCAGTTTAACTTGAGCAGCTGCCACTTTGGCCCCTGAAGATCCTTAACTGAAATCTGACCCAGTAACAGGGGCTCGTGTTCTGCCAGTTGATTATCCTTTAATGACCAGCTTCTGACGACACGATGGGTCGGACAGCAGGCGGGATCTTTTTCTTCGGCCTGAATCACATCCAGTTCAATTTTGCCTTTATTAACCCGGCCCATTTGCAACTGCACCCGATCACCCACCAGGGTAGTGGCCAGATTTACCCAGTGACCATTGTGATAGGTATTAACTGCCATAAACACCCGGGTACCTGAACCGCCTGAACTTTCCCATAAAAAAACGATGTGTTCCGGCTGTCCGTCCTGATTGAGATCACCACTAAAGGCAAAGTTTTTAATTAAACCCACCCTGGGTCTTGTGGCTGCGCCCGGCATAAAGGGTTTACCCTGCCAGGCACCGTTTTTAAGATGTATGGTTTTGTCGGGATAAATACCGGTATAGGTCATATTGGCAGCAGGATAGGTAGTGTCCGAAGCCATAGCAGAAACTGATAACAGCAGGCAGAGTAAAAGTATGCCGGATGGCAGGGTGGTTTTGTGATGCATGGTGTTTCCTTTTATTCTTTTGCCCCTCACCCTGGCCCTCTTCTTCCGGAAGAAGAGGGGATATGTGGATGACGGTTATATGGCGAGGTATTGCTGGCGGAGCTCTTCATTGTCCAGAACTTCCTGAGCCAGACCGTCGAAGACGACTTCACCCATATCCAGAATAATAGCACGATCCGCCAGGCGCAGGGCAGCTATTGCATTTTGTTCCACAATAACGGTAGTAATACCTAATTGTTTAATATTATCCAGAATGGATTCAATTTCATGCACAATAACCGGAGCCAGTCCTTCATAAGGTTCATCCAGCAATAACAGCTTAATGTCCCGTGCCAGTGCCCGCGCTACAGCCAGCATCTGCTGTTCACCACCGGACAGGGTGACGCCAATCTGATCCTTACGTTCACCCAGACGGGGAAAGTGTTCGTAAATCCGTTCAATGGACCAGCCGATGGGTTCGGCTATCTGTGCCAGTTTTAAATTTTCTTCTACCGTCAGGCCGGGAATAATACAACGGTCTTCCTGTACCAGTGCCACGCCGTTCTGAGCTGCTTCAAAGGATTTCATCTTATGGATGGGTTGGTGATCCAGCCAGATTTCACCATGTTTAACCGTAGGTGAAGAGGCCCGGGCTATGGATCTCAAAGTAGTCGTCTTACCGGCTCCGTTACGTCCTAACAGCGCCAGAATTTCACCCTCGCGGATATCAAAACTGACACCCTGAACAATATAACTTTCTCCATAATAGGCATGCAGATCCCAGCAGGAAAAAAAGGCCGGAGTACTTCCGGTTGCCGTAACTTTTGGCGCAACAGGGACATGAACATTACTCATAGGTGTGCTCCTCCCAGATAAGCTTCCTGAACTTTAGGGTTACCACGGATTTCATCGGGCGTCCCGGAGGCAATTATGGTTCCCTGTGCCAGTACCGATATATGATCGGCCACAGAAAATACTACATGCATATCATGTTCAATAATGACTTTGGTCATACCGCGTTCTTTAATTTTCTTTAATAGTTCAATGGTTCTATTAGTATCATGTCTTGCCATACCCGCCGTTGGCTCATCCAGCAGTAATAGCTTAGGGTGCTGGATCAGGCACATGGCCAGTTCCAGACGGCGTTTGTCGCCACGGGACAGGCTGCCGGCGTGATCATGTTCCTGCTCGTTAAGTCCGATATCGTGCAGAATATGACTGGCTTCTTCCAGCACGGCTTTTTCATTACAGACATTGCCAAACATATTAAATTTAAAGGCACCTTCTCGTTTGGCAAAAGCCGGGATCATAACATTCTGCAGCAAGGACAGATCGGGAAAAATCTCCGGTGTCTGGAACACCCTGGAGATACCGGCCTGATTAATTTCATGAGGCTCCTTACCCAGTACATTTTCACCGTTAAAGGTCACCACGCCGCTGTCCGGTGCCAGACGACCGATGCAGACATTGAGCATGGTGGATTTACCGGCGCCATTAGGGCCGATAATCGCATGGACTTTGCCTTCTTCAACCTGCAGGTTTAAATCTTTTAATGCTCTCAGACCACCGAAGGATTTCTGCACATTATCAATTTCCAGAATAATATTGCTCATGATACCTCCTCCTGCGGCGCTGCCTGATCGGGTGACTTAGGAGCTGTCTGCCGTGCAGGATTATCTTTCTTTTTGAACTTAAACAGGTTTTTGATTTTGCCAAAGCCTTCCATAATGCCGCCAGGAAGAAAGATAACAATGACTACAAACAGGGCACCCAGGGTCAGGTGCCAGCCTTCACCGACAAAGGGAGAGGTAATAGTTACCATAACTTTGGCCAGCCAGTCGGGCATAAAGGAATAGGCCGCCAGCAGCGCCTGTTCATTCATGGCTGAGAATATATTTTCAAAGTATTTAATAATACCGACACCCAACAGCGGACCTATCTGAGTACCGACACCGCCAAGAATAGTCATCAGCACCACTTCACCAGAAGCCGTCCACTGCATTCTCTCTGCACCGGCCAGTGGATCGGTAACAGCCATCAGGGCACCGGCCAGTCCGGCATACATACCGGAAATGACAAAGGCACTTAACAGATAAGGACGGGTGTTATAACCGGTGTATTTCATACGGGTCTGATTAGATTTAATGGCCTGTAACTTCATGCCAAAAGGGGAATGAAATATTCGTTGGGCTATAAAAAAGCCAATAATTAATAATACTGCACAGAAATAAAAGCCTGAATAACCACTCATTTCAATGCCGAACAATGTGGGTGATGGCAGACCTTCTCCCGCCTGAGTAAACAGATTATCAATGATTCTGGGATCGGTTCTGGCGAGCTGCAAACCGGTTTCACCATTAGTAATCGGTGTCAGTACGGAGTAAGCCATATTGTAGAACATCTGGGCAAAGGCCAGGGTCAGAATGGAGAAGTAAATCCCGGAGCGGCGCAGGCTGATAAAGCCGATAATGGCCGCCACAATACCCGCCAGTATGACGCTGAACAGTATGGCCGGCAGGACATTCATGGTCAGCAGTTTAAATGACCAGACTGCGGTATAGGAACCCACACCCAGAAAGGCGGCATGGCCAAAGGACAAATAGCCGGTCAGGCCAAACAGGATATTATAGCCCACAGCGAAAATACCAAAGATGGCGAATTTCTGCAGCAGATCAGGATAGCCTGCTCCCAGTGGTTTTAGCCACATGGGCATGGTCAGGATCACGGCTGAAAAAATCACCATGACAAATAAATCTTTTTTAAGGGATGGTATTTTTATATTCATAATCAGTCCTCCATAACCCCTTCACGTCCAAACAGGCCACGCGGTCTGACCAGAATAATAAACACGGCCACCAGATAGATAATGATCTGGTCAATACCGGGAATAATGGATTTAATTTCGTTCATGGAGGCAAAGGACTGTAAAATGCCCAGCAAAAAGCCTGCGGCTACAGCGCCACCCAGAGAGCCCATACCACCGACAACCACAACCACAAAAGACAGTACCAGAAAGTCCATACCCATATGATAATCCGGCGGCAGGATAGGGGAGTACATGACTCCGGCCAGACCGGTGACAATGGCCGCCAGCCCGAAAACAATGGTAAAGCGCCGTTCTACATTAATACCCAGCAGGCCAACGGTTTCACGATCCATCATACCGGCCCGTACCACCATGCCGAAAGTGGTCAGATTTAAAAAGGCAAATACAGCGGCAATAACAGTAAGGGAAAAGCCCAGATAAATCAGTCGCCACCAGGGATAAACGACTGAATCCCCCAGACCAAAAAGCGAACCGATAGCGGCTGTTCCGGAGAAAATTTCCGGTGCCGGAGTAGGGATAGGATTAGCCCCGAAGCTGAGTTTAACTATCTCCTGCAGCACAATAGCCAGACCGAAGGTCACCAGGATCTGTTC
>JALTKC010000426.1 GCA_027076245.1 Gammaproteobacteria bacterium | reverse complement strand
ATGTACAGGCCGGGGCGATAGTTTTCGCTGCGGTATCATACCGGCAATGGTCCAGCCAATCCTGCCCTCTTTGTCCACCACCAGCAGGTTTTGTGACGGCATACCCAGGTAAGGGGCAATGTCCAGTGCATCATTAACGGATTCGGCCTGTTCCAGGTTAACAAAGTTCAGATTGGCCGCCTGTGGTGCATAGGCCAGCCATTGATTCACCAGCAGCTCACCTTTATGGTTTTTCCCGATAACCGGCCCCCAGATGGTTTCAATTGACAGAAAGTTTTCCTCCTCCTCTCTCCCAATAGCAATCATCTGATTGTGAATACTGAAATCCTGCCAGCCGTCCGGGGTTTTATAGCGGGTCTGTTCAGAATTGGTCTGCAGGGTAATAATATCACCCCAGTCGCCATAGCTGTTGGTAAAACCCCAGGCAATACTTTCATTGCTGCCGGCAATCACAACCGGGGTACCGGGGAGGGTAATACCGGTAATTCGGCGCCCATCCTGCATATACCAGCTGGCACGGAACCAGATATTAGGCACCCGTAAATTAAGATGCATATCATTGGCCAGCAGGGCTGAATCATTATTACTTAATGAACTGTCCACGGCAAAACTATTGGAGCCGGGCAGAGCTGGTTTCTGGTAGAAGGATGGATTTTGTGAGTATTCCTGGTAACGCTTAAGCCATGACTCCGGTAAGGGGGCATCCGGAATTTTCAGCGCCGAGGTAATAACAGAATCATCCATAGGGGCATCCCATTGTCCGCCTTTGGGTGTTAAAAAGGCATACCAGTCAGTGGGCAGCTGCTCCCGCATAATCATCAGCGAGGTTTCCCGAATACCGGTTTCATCATTTAAATCCAGAAACATGGCATAAATACACAGCAGGCTGTCCTCCGGCTCCCAGCCACGTGGATCATGGCCCAGTAAAATATAGGGGAAAGGTTTACCAGCCAGGTTATCCAGACCGCTGTTTACACCATTGGCATAGGCCTGCAATATCCTGGTCTGAAATGCAGGTAAATGCCGGAACTGTTTCTGTGCCCGCTCTCTAAAACGGTGAATTCGAACCTTTTTATCCTTTTCCAGCGCCCTTCGGCCGAACAGTTCCGCCAGTTCTCCTGCAGCACTGCGGCGCAGTAAGTCCATTTGAAAATAACGTTCCTGGGCATGCACATAGCCCAGGGCAAAAGCGGTATCCACACGGTTCTGAGCGGTAATAGTGGGTATCCCCTGGCGATCTCGCTCCACTACAACCGGCTTATCCAGCAGAGACATGATAAACTTCCCACTCAGATCCGGCAGACTACCGCGCAGCATAAAATAAAATGACAGTAAGACCAGTAGTAAGACAAAAAACAGCCATTTGAAAATAGCAAACGTTTTGAGAAAAAATTTGGACATTTAACTTATTACCACCTTACCACCGCTTTCATGGATCTTAACTGCTCATGGCTATTACAGCTCATGGCTGTTTTTATTATTCAGTAAACAATAGCACATTATCTCCCTAAAATATTGCATAAACTCAATCCATTTCCTATGCTTTACAGGTATTTAACCTGTTTAATCCATATAATTTTTTTCTCTGACTGTGCATTATTAATGAATAAAACCACTGCTTTTATACGTCGTTATCGTGTGACCTCCGGAGTATTGCTGTATTTATTCGTCAGTATTGTCATTGACCAGAATTTTCATGCCGAGAACAGTCACCAGCAGCTGACTTTGCTGCTCGCTCCCCTGATTATTTTTCTGGCTATCCTCCAGCATGTTTATGCCGTAAAAATTAACCTTCTGGAACATGAAGTAAAAAAAAACCTGCTGGATCTTAAACAGGCCTATATTCTGGACAAGCTGACCGGCCTGCCAAACCGTCTGCAGCTGCTGGAGGATCAGAAACATTATCCCCGTACCAGTCTGATTCTGGTTAATATTGATCGCTTCAAGGAAGTCAATGAAATTTACGGCACCCGTGCCGGTGACCAGATACTGGCCGCCATAGCACAGGAAATAAAAGACTGGGCAGCGGACAAACCCCTGAAAGTCTATAAAAACCATGCCGATGAATTTGCCTTATTGCTGAATCAGGACAGTCATGACAAAAATGCAGCCGATAAAGCCCTGACGGAAACGATTATTACTCACTGGGTGACCGATTTGCTGGCCCGGCTGCGTAATAAAAATATCACGGTAGATGAGCAGGCAATCCGCATCACCGCCTCGGCTGGGATTGTGGTTGATTCCAACCATCCTAATACGGAAGCGGATCGGGCTCTACGTAAGGCCAAATCAGAGCTGAAAGAGTGGTACATTTATAATGAAACCCTGTCCACTGAGGACAATTATCTGAATAACCAGAAGATGCTGGCCAAAATTAAAACCGCCCTGGAAACGGATAATATTAAAACCTATTTTCAGCCCATTGCGGAACCCGGCAATCCGGACATCAAAAAGTATGAATCTCTGGTCAGACTGCATACCAAAGACGGCCAGGTTATTACCCCCTTCTTTTTTATCGGCATTGCCAGAAAGGCCAAACTTTACCCCGAATTAACCCGGCTCATGTTTGACCATGTCATTGATATTCTGGTCGAACGCCCCGACCTGGCCATCAGCATTAATATTTCTTTTGATGATATTGCCAATAAAAATACCCGTGATTATATCCACATGAAAATAGCCGGCTTAAAGCCCAAAGGAAAGTTAATTCTGGAAATACTGGAAAGTGACGAAATTGATAATTTTGATGCCATTAAAGCCTTTATGGAAAAACTCCGGCGTTATGACGTAGAATTTGCCATAGATGATTTTGGCAGCGGCTTTTCAAATTATTCCCGTTTAACCGGACTGCCCATCAGTTATCTTAAAATTGACGGCTCTCTCATTAAAAATATGCTTCATAATGATAATGATCGTATTATTGTCCAGTCTATTATTGATTGTGCCCATGACCTGGGTTATCAGACCATTGCGGAATATGTAGAAAACGAAGCGCTGGCCAGAGCACTGACGGATATGAAGGTCGATTATTTACAGGGCTATTACTTAGGAAAACCGGAAATTTATGACTTCAGCAAGGATGCGACCCACAAACCAGCTCAGCTTCAGTCTTAGCCACACTATCAGCAAAACCCTGGACAGGCTGATCCCCCGTCATTGTCTGTTCTGTCTGGAAAAAATCCATACTATTGATGGACGGGACGAATGTGCTCCAGTGATAACAACCGAAGTCTGTCATTACTGCGCAGAACAGTTAAAACACAATCACCGCGCCTGCCAGCGCTGTGCACTGCCTCTCAAAGATTCTGAAAACCATATCTGCGGTAACTGCCTGAGCCACAAATATTATTTT
>JALTKC010000425.1 GCA_027076245.1 Gammaproteobacteria bacterium | reverse complement strand
ATTATTGGTACCCTGCCGGCCGCCCTGGCCGGTTATTTTCTGGATGATTATAGTGAGCATGTGCGTAATCCCCTGATTATTGCCTCTACCACACTGATATTCGGAGCACTGTTATGGTACGCCGATGCCTCTGCACAAAGCCGTTTACAGCGGATGCAGAAACTGGATACCTCAGCACAGCAGAAAAGTGAACATCAGCTTGACCTTAAAATGATCCTCTTTATTGGTGTTGCCCAGGCCATTGCGCTTATCCCCGGCACGTCCCGTTCCGGTATTACCATTACTGCCGGTTTATTAATGGGTATGAGCCGCAAGGCTGCGGCACGTTTTTCGTTTTTATTATCCATCCCTATTATTCTGGCAGCCAGCCTGCTAAAGACTATGGATTTAAATGCCTCTCCAGTGCATATTGATTGGTTCGATGTGATGTTAGTCACCACTCTGTCAGCGGTGAGCGCCTATCTGTGTATTTATTACTTTATCCGCCTGCTGGACAGTGTCGGCATGATGCCGTTTATTATCTACCGTTTCTTTCTCGGTGCGGTACTGCTCTGGGTGTTTTTATAAAAGCGATGTATTACCGAAGACTCTGGTTACTGCTGGGCTGGCTCTATGTATTACTGCTGTTATATGGTTCTTTAATCCAGGTGCCGGACATTAACACATACCTTGATCACACCGATAAACTGATACATTTTTTATTGTATTTTATACTGGCCGGCTGGTTTATTCAGCTATACAGCCGCCATTCTCAACGCAGAGTGATTTTAGGCGGTGCTATTTTACTGGGTATTGTTATTGAATTTTTACAGGGGCTGACGGCATACCGCAGTTTTGACCTGCTGGATGCTCTGGCCAATAGTATTGGCGCTATAAGCGCATTTTTATTGGCAAATACCTCAATGGCATTGTTGCTGAAACGTTTTGATAAGTGGATTTATCAGCAGGGGAATGGATAATTCCCTTATTTATTGTTGTTTCTGCTGCCGTACCTGCCTGACTGCAGCAATTCGTTTAAGCCTGAACTGCTCAGCAATTTCCGGTCCCTTATAGCCCTGCTCGACAATGGCTTTTGGGCTGACCTGTGCAGCCGCCTGAAAAAACGTTCTGAACAGCCGGGTTTTATCATCCGGCAGGTCTTCATAGCCTGAACGCCCTCTGGAGTCTGCTTCACAGGCCAGTAAAAACTGTTCAAACCGTTGTGGACGTCGAAAAGCATCCAGCCGGGATAATAAATCCACAATAGTGGAGGGTTTTAATTCCTCAATACGATGGTAGTTTAAATGAAACTCTGTCACCAGCAGCGCCAGGGCACGAAACTCATTAGGCACTTTTAAACGCTGGCAGAGCTGTTCCACCAGCGGTACCCCTCTGGCTTCATGGGCAATATGCTTAGGCCACTGCGTCCTGGGTGTTGTGCCCTTGCCCAGATCATGCACCAGTGCGGCAAATCGTACCGTAGCCTTATCAGACAGACGTTCTGCCTGTTCCAGCACCATCATGGTATGAATTCCGGTATCAATTTCCGGATGCCATTGTTTTGACTGGGGCACACCAAACAGACGATCCACCTCCGGAAACAGCCGAGCCAGTGCTCCGCACTGGCGCAGCACTTCAAAAAAAACTCTGGGATGCTGATCCGTCAGGGCTTTTTCTACTTCCTGCCAGACCCGTTCGGCAACCAGCGCTTCCATTTCATCATGTTCCACCAGACACTGCATCATGGCCATGGTTTCATCGGCAATGGTAAAGCCATAGTCCGCATAACGGGCCGCAAAGCGGGCCACCCGCAACACCCGTAACGGATCTTCTACAAAGGAGGGGGAAACATGGCGTAGGATCCGATCCTTAATATCCTGCACACCATGATAGGGATCGTATAAATTGCCCTGCTCATCTTCTGCAATAGCATTAATGGTTAAGTCACGGCGGATCAGATCTTCTTCCAGGGTGACATTTTTATCAGCATGAAAGGAAAATCCATGGTAGCCCTTGCCGGTTTTACGTTCGGTACGAGCCAGAGCGTATTCTTCATGGGTATCAGGGTGCAGAAAAACCGGAAAATCTTTACCTACAGGCGTAAAACCCTGAGCCAGCATCTCATCCACTGTGGCGCCCACAACCACATAATCGTGATCCACGACCTTACGCTTTAACAGTTTGTCCCGGACGGCTCCGCCCACTTTGTAGATTTGCATTATTTTTATTCAGGATCCGCTTAATAATGGCAGTGATCCTATGTGAAATCGGGTTGAATTTCTATAAAAACAGAAATTATTCGGCAGGTTTGCCAAAAGTACGGGTATTCTGGAAGGGACTTATCACTACCATCCGATATTTCTTACGCGGGCAGGATGCCCGCGCTCCCAGGGTGTGGGGTTCATGAAATATCATTAACCTTACACTAACGCCCCGCTTTACTTCTCAACTCATTCATCTGCCCGGAAAAGTCTTTCCCGGCCAGGTATAAAGGCACAACACTGTCCAGACTGTGCAGTGACAACTCTAAAATTTCTGCAGCCTGATTATCCTGGCAAATACTGTCCAGTTTCATGCTGTTAAAATTATCCCGGGTAATGGGCGAACCGGGGATCAGGTTCATAATGGTCACCAGAGGACTGGAAAAAAAGCGGCTGAGCGGAATGATCAGACTTTTACTGCCCGTCTGCTTCGCTGTGTACTGTACCAGTTCTTTCAGAGTATAGACGTCCGGCCCGCATAGCTCATAATTTTGACCATAGGTTTCAGGCTTATCAATACTGTTTATAAACGCATCGACCACATCACCTACATACACCGGTGCAAACCGGGTTGCGGCACTGATCAGAGGAAATACCGGTAACAGGCTCAGCAGGGAGGCAAACATATTAAAGAAGTTATCTCCGGGGCCGAATATCACTGAGGGGGCAAAACTGGTGGCCTGCAGGCCTTCCATTTCCAGTACCAGTTTCTGTGCTTTCCCCTTGGTACGCAAATACTCACTCGGGCCGTTTTCATCGGCATTGAGGGCACTCATATGCAGCAGACGGGGGGTTTCTACAGAACGGGCAGCCTCCGCAACCCTTTGCGCCACCTCAACATGCGCTTTTTCAAAGGTATTGCCGCCCTGCGGGTTTAAAATACCGGCCAGATTGATAACCACATCATAGCCGTCCAGCTGTCGCTCAAGTATTTTTTTACCAAAAAAATCAATACTGATCAGTTTAACTGACGGCAGAGTAAGTAGGTGCCGGTGACGCTCAGGATGGCGGGTAATGACTTTTACCCTGTGCCCCAGCGCCACCAGCTTGGTAATCAGATGGGTTCCAACAAACCCCGTGCCTCCAATGATACAGATATTCACTGCTTTAACCCTCTCCAGTTTAAGCTTCCCGCTGATTCATTTGTCGTTATAATAACCACAGGAAACCTTATATAATTATTAGTAGTTGCTTATATTGTAATGCTTTTTTAACAAAAATATCAATCCGTTATTACCCTAAGCAGCTACTTTTAATTACAATAGCAACAATTAAGCTCTCAGACTCAACGGATTTCTATGCAAACTATTTCATTCAGTCTTTCCCGCTTCCCCAGAATTGAGTTTGGTGCCGGGAAAATTCAGTTGTTACCGGAAAAAATCGCTCTCTACGGCCACCGTGTACTGATCATTACCGGACAGCACTCTTTTTACGGCTCTCCCGCCTGGAAACAACTGACAGCACAACTGGACAGGTTATCCATACAGTGGTTTCACAGCCGTATTTCCGGAGAACCCTCACCGGAGTATGTTGACCGTACCGTGCAGGAATTCCATAAGCAGAATATTAGCTGTGTTGTGGCCATTGGCGGCGGCAGTGCTCTGGATGCCGGAAAAGCCATTAGCGGCCTGCTGATAACGGGCGATTCAGTGATGAATTATCTGGAAGGCGTCGGTGCCGGTAAACACTATCGTGGCCCGGCGGTACCCTTTATTGCCCTGCCCACCACCGCCGGTACCGGCAGTGAGGCCACTAAAAATGCCGTCTTAAGCCATATTGCCGAAGACGGCTATAAAAAATCATTTCGGGATGAACAGCTGATCCCACAATACGCCATTGTCGATCCGGATCTGTTAATCAGCTGCCCTAAACCCCTGATTGCCGCCAACGGCATGGATGCCCTGACTCAGTTACTGGAATCCTATCTATCCACCAAAGCCAACCCTCTGACCGATGCCCTGGCCCTGAGCGGTCTGGAAAGAGTCCTCGACAGTCTGCTATTTTGGTATCAGAGCTCTACCGGAGCTAGTTCTACTGAGCCAGAACTGGCTCTAGCCCGCGCCAATATGGCTTATGCTGCACTATTATCCGGCATCACTCTCGCTCAGGTCGGGCTGGGTAGTGTACACGGACTGGCCTCTCCACTGGGTGCCTTTTTTCCCATCCCTCATGGTGTAGCCTGCGGCACGGTACTGACTGAAGCCGTACGCATTAATATTCAGGCCATGCAGCAACGGGAACCGGATAATATCGGCCTGAGCAAATACGCACATATTGGGCGTCTGTTAAGCAAAAAACCGGAACTGAGTGACCACAAGGCACTGCAGGCCCTGGTGGACTTTCTGTCTGACTGGAGTCAGAAAATGACCATTGCCCCCTTATCTGAATTTGGGATCAGCGAACAGGATATCCCCCGACTAGTAGCCAATATCAGCCCCAGCAGTATGCAGACCAATCCCATTATTCTGACCCAGGAAGAAAAGGAAACCCTGGTTCGAAACTGTTTGTGATTATTTTGTGTGCATCAATAAAGTATCTAAAACCTGGGAGTGCGGGCATCTTTGCCCGCATCAGAAATAACACACAAACCGGCTTGTTGGCGTGGGCAGGATGCCCACGCTCCCAGGAAATTGCTCTGTTTTTAAACATACTTTTTAAAGAAAAAGTAAAAAAATAAATAAACAGATGAACACTATTTAATTCTGTAGCCAATTGACTCGGTCAGATGCTGCAGCCGGATCTGTTCGCTGTTATCCAGATCGGCAATGGTTCGGGCCAGTTTGAGAATACGGTGATAGGCACGGGCAGACAGCTTCATTTTTTCCATACTTTGCTGCAGCACCTTTTGTTCGTCAGCCTGTAACTGACAGTCCTGTTCTATTTCCCGGTTACTTAGGCGGGCATTGTATTTACCCCGTCTTTGTTTCTGCCGTTGCTGTGCCTGAATGACTCTTTGCTTAACCTGGGCACTGGTTTCTGGTTGTTCAGTTCGGTTCTGCAACTCCCGATGGGTAATGGCCGGTACCTCAATATGGATATCAATTCGATCCAGCAGGGGACCGGAAAGTTTACTCTGGTAACGCTCAATTTGTGTGGCTGAACAGTGGCAGTTATTCTGTGCATCTCCGTAAAAACCGCAGGGACAGGGATTCATGGCGGCAATAAGCTGAAAGGACGCCGGAAACGTCACCTGTCTGGCCGCCCTGGAAATGGAAATTTTTCCTGATTCCAGCGGCTCTCTTAATACTTCCAGCACCTTGCGGCTGAATTCCGGCAGTTCATCGAGAAACAGTACACCGTGATGAGCCAGACTGATTTCTCCCGGTCTGGGATAGCTACCCCCACCTACCAGAGCCACGCCTGAAGCGGTATGATGCGGAGCGCGAAAACCTCTTATCCGCCAGTTGGCCTGGCTGACCGTTTCACCGCTGATGGAGCGTAAGGCCGCGACTTCTTCAGCCTCATCTTCATCCATATCGGGCAAAATGGTGTTCAGGCGGCTGGCCAGCATGGTTTTACCACTGCCCGGAGGCCCCTTCATTAACAAACTGTGCTGACCGGCTGCAGCTATTTCCAGTGCCCGCCGTGCATGTTGCTGACCATAAATATCCGACAGGCAGATACTATAACTTTGTTCCTGCTCTGTGTCAGGAGTCTGCGGCTGAGTCAGAGACTGCTCACCTTTTAAAAAGGCACATACATCCAGCAGATGCTGGGCGGTATACACTTTCAGGCCTTTGATTAAGGCGGCTTCCGGCCCGTTCTGTTCCGGTACAATTAAGGTTCTTTGCTGTTTTTTAGCCTGTCGGGCAATGGGCAGAATACCTTTAACCGGCCGTAACTCACCGCTAAGCGCCAGTTCGCCTACAAATTCAAACTGCTGCTGTAATTCAGCCTGCTGATGATTGTTTATGTCCAGTTGTTCCGAGGACAGTAAAATACCCAGTGCAATTGCCAGATCAAAACGTCCGCCTTCCTTGGGCAGATCAGCCGGTGCCAGGTTGATGGTAATACGTCGGACAGGGAATTCAAAACGGCTGTTTAAGATAGCACCCCGAACCCGGTCTTTACTTTCCTTAACCGCTGTTTCCGGAAGACCGACGATATTCAGGGCAGGGAGCCCGTTAGTCAGTAATACTTCAACCGTCACCAGAGGCGCATCCAGCCCCCCGGCACGGCTGTAAACAATAGAGAGCGACATTTAAAATCCTTTTTAAAAAGTCTGAAAAATTCAGTTATTGATTTGTACAGGTATTATAAAGAACCTGACAGCCCCAGGCTGTCAGTAAAACCTGTCAAAACGGTTTATTTTTGAATATAAGGCCTGCCATCACATTCCTGTTTAAGGGCCGCCACCTCCTGTTTATATGCTTTTAGCGCCTGATTATATGCCTTAGCTTCCTGTTCATAGATATCAACCGTATCATTAAGTGTCTGGTTAACACTATTATAGCGATCCACTGATTCAAGATTATGCAGATCCAGCGCCTGCCCCAGATTATCCCGCTGCTGTGTCAGTTCGCTGATACGCTGTTTTAACTGCTCAAGTTCAGCCTGCTGTTCCTGTAATTGAACGGCTTTTTGATTGGACTGCTGCGTTCGAGTCTGACATTGCTGGTACTGTTCCAGAGTTAAAGGCTCCAACTGTCCCTTAGCCTCTGCTTTGACCACTTCCTGCGCAGAAACTAGGCTACTTATACATATAAAAAACAAACCTGTTAAAAAAAACCGCATAAAAAATCTCCTCACCAAAAACCTATCCCCTAAAACCTTGCACCTAAAACCTGCTCTCCTATTACTTATTAAAAAACACCGCTAATTCCGCCATAATATCAGACAGGGCTCGCTGCAGCTGATTTAATAACATCTCATAATCCACATCCTCTTTTATTACGCCTTCTTTCAGACTTAACTCCAGCTGTTCCGCAGTATCACCGACCTGATTAATACCCAGTGAACGAGAAGCGCCTTTTATTTTATGCGCCATTTCTGAAACCTGCCGGTATTGCTGTTGCTCATAAGACTGCTGGATCTGCTCAAAATACGTAACATAAGTATCATAATATTTTTCCAGCAATTTCTTCAATAATTCAGCATTATTATTTAACCGTATCAGCACATCTTCCAGATCAATATACTGCAGAGAACTGAACAGATCGGCGCCTCTTTGCAGATGCTTATTCTCTAACAGGCTATCCATAACATGGGACATGGAATCAGACCGCTGTTCCGTTTCAGTCTGCTCCGGTTCATTATAGGAAACCATGTCCAGATGCTGTTCTTCCTGAGCGGATGTATTTTCCGCTTTTGCAGCTATATCCAGTTCATTCTGCACGGCTTCCTTATACTCGGGCAGGTCAGAATATTCTTTAATCAAGGTGTTAACCCCCAGCCAGCGCTGCAGGGCCGCATTGAGCGTTTCCATTTGTATGGGCTTACTCAGATAATCATCCATGCCCGCTTCCAGAGCGGCTGAATTGGCATCGGAATAAACATGGGCGCTGAGGGCAATAATGGGAGAACTAAATCCAAGATCCCGTAACTTGCGGGTCGTGGTATAGCCGTCCATAACCGGCATCTGAATATCCATAAGCACCAGATCGTAATAATGGTTGCCCTTTTTCTTAACCAGTTCCAGAGCTTCAGCACCATTATTGGCCAGCTCCACATTAAAATCCATACTTTCCAGAATACTGCTGATCACTTCCAGGTTAACCGGGTCATCATCCGTCAGCAGAATAATGTAATCACTGTTATTTAAATGTTCACTGGTCTGAACTTCCTGGGAAAGCTCCTGGATCTTGGCATTTTTGATTAACTCTTCAGGTGTCACTTTTTTAAAGTTCAAACTAAAAAAGAAACGACTGCCTTTACCTTCGGTGCTTTCCACCTCAATTTTACCCCCCATTAAACGGGTAAGATTCTGGGAAATAGCCAGCCCCAGACCGGTACCGCCAAATTCTCTGGTAATGGAGTTGTCGGCCTGATGAAACACGTTAAACAGTTCATTTAATACTTCCGGTTTCATACCAATACCACTATCTTCTACCGAAAAACAGAAGCTGATCACGTGCTCTGTTTCTTTTAGCAGTTCCAGTCCAACGATAACTTTGCCATGCTCAGTAAACTTGATAGCATTGGATACCAGATTATTAAGGATCTGTTTTAAACGAAACGGATCACCAATCAGGTAACCGAAATTTGAGGATTCAAGATGCAGTTCAAGCTGCAGTCCTTTTTTTGCAGCCTGGTTAGCAAAGGTTTCCTTAACATCCATCAATACCTGGTTGGGCTGGAATATAATTTCTTCAAGTTCCAGCTTATTCGCTTCGATTTTAGAAAAGTCCAGAATATCATTAATAATATTCAGCAGCAGCGCACTGGAATTAAGGATCATTTTTGCATAACGTTTCTGCCGTTTTTCCAGATTACTGTTCAGCAATAATTCCGTCATACCGATAACAGCATTCATAGGGGTACGGATTTCATGACTCATAGTGGCCAGAAATTCACTCTTGGCACGACTGGCGGCATCCGCCTGCCGGGTACGTTCTTCAACCAGAGCTTCCAGGTGTTCCCGGTATTCATTCAGTTCAATATCCCTGAGCTGTATCTGGCCCAGCATTTCATTAAAACACTTTCCCAGCCTGGCCAGTTCATCATTACCCTCCACATTCACCCGTAATGAATAATCTTCTTCATTGGAAACACGAGTACTGACATCAATAACATTATCAATGGGTTCAGTAATACTTTTTTGCAGGTATTTCCAGATCAGATAAGTCAGCAGATTAATCAGCAAAAATACTATTAAGGCAACCAGTACCACCCAGAAAATATGCTGATAAAACCGTGTTAAGGAAATCTGTAGAATAATTTTACCTATCACTTCATTATCAAAACGAATATTGTGCTTGATCAGCAGATGATTACTTTTGAAGACAATACTGCTCTTTCCACCAGGACTGCGTTCAAACTGAAGATCGCCTGGACTTAAACGAATAAAGTCATTATGAGGTGGATCAATCCGATATCGGGACAATAATTTATTATCCCTGTTATAAACATAGGCCGCATCCACATCGGGATTAATACTAAAGGCAGATAAAGCTTTTGAGATATAATTATGATCCTGAAACAGAATCGCTGAACGGATATTCAAACCAATACTTTCAGCCAGTACGGCATGATGCCGTATCATGGCCTGGCCGTTAAAATAGATTTCTGTCATCACAAAAATCAGACACCCCAGTGCAATGGCTATACTTGAGGTCAGCATAGTCATAAAAGACAGTTTCTGTTTAATGCTCTGATGCTTTTGAAACAGCTTCATTATTTTATCCTGTCGGGTTCAGTGATGATATTACCCAGTTTTAATAGTTCTGAACCTATCACAATGTTCAATCTTTGTGCCGCTGTTTTATTCACTTCAAACCGAAGCTGTCTATTACTTCGGATCAGTCGAAAAATAATCTTGTTTTCCAGTGTTTTAAAACTGACCAGCCCATCCGTCAAGTCTGTTATGGTTATTTTATTTTTCAGATTCTCTGCATCATTAAAGTTCAGAAAACGCTGTAAACTGAGTGCAGGTATCAGAATAACATCACAAGTATCGCCTATTCTATCTGCCTTAACCACTCTGGAGTGAACTTTACGAAACTTAAGTTTTTTTCCTGTCAGGGTATCAAGCCCGTCAAACAGAATGTTTTTTTGATACAGGCAGATTTCAATCACCTGTTTATTGCGAAACCCGCTGGTTTTTTGCCATTGACTAAAACCCACCAGATTACGGATAAAGGCGGCTTTCACTTTTAACTGACGCTCATATTCAGCAGAATGCGTGTCAGCCTGCACAGGCATAGACGGGCAGAGAATCATTACCATCTGCAGCATACCCAATACATACGGAAAAATGCCCGGGAAGAGTTTTCGGGAATAATATTGAGAGTGTTTAAACAAGCTAAACACTCCTAGAACGAATAATGCCAGGTTAATTTACCCCAGACCTCCCGGTCTGTTCGCTGGGTATTATAGTCATCTGAAAAATCACTGGCAGGATCATAGACCTTTTCATCGGTCAGATTTTTGACCCCTAACTGGTAGGATATATTATCAAACAACTGACCATGAACATTAAGATTCAGAGTGATAAAACTGTCGGGATCATCACGCTTATCAGAATACTCAATATCATTGGTGTCTTCCCTGCTGCTGTTATAAAAGGCCGACAAACCAATAAAGTGTTCTGTCATCCATTGATAATTGGCAAACAGGCTGGCATTCCATTCTGCTATATAGGGAATATTACCATATTCCCTGTTCTGTGCTTTAAGCCAGCCCAGGCTGGCTCTTAAAGACACCCGGGATACGGGCTGATATTCTGTTAATAGTTCAATACCATGCATACGCCAGGTCTGGTTGTCATTCACAAATGCTTCATCCTTATTACCTGAAGCATCCACTTTTTCTTCCTGCTTAATAAAGTCTTCAAACTCATTATAAAATCCGGTAACGGAAATACTGGCATTTTGCCATTGGTAGGCGTAACCCAGTTCAACCGTCTGCATTTTTTCAGTATCCAGTTTGGGCTGAACAAAGTTATCAACTTCAAGAACTTTTAAATACTCCCGGTAGGTTGGCTTTCTGACGCTCGAACCCCATAAAAATTTTAAGGTCTGTTGTTCTGTAGGAGTATAGACCAGAGCGAACCGGTAATTTTTATCATTATCAAAAGCATCAAAGGCATCATAACGACCACCCAGCGTCATCGTAAGATCATGGCTGATTTCCCAGACATCCTGAATAAATACGGCATAATCATTATTTTTTTCATTGGGTTCAGTGAGTAATGAACCACTGGTCGTTGGGTAACTGGATTTCATATTATGATCCCAGGTACGTATAAAATTCATATCTTTGGCTTCATCATGCTGCCATTCTGTGCCTATAGATAATGTGTGTACCTTAAGAAACTTTTTAAACCAGGTAGCTTTAATGCCATAATAAACAGCATCCCGGTCTTCTTTATAAGCCAGGCTGCCGTTTTCCTGCTCATATTCTTTTTCGGTTGCCTGATCATCTGTGTAATAAGCAATGGTTTCCAGTTTACCCTGCTCCAGATCGCCCACTTCATAATGTAAAGAAGCATTATAAGATTTAGCATCTGTATCTATATTTATAATACCGGGGGCAAATACAAAGGGAGTATCCATAGCCTGATAATTAAAGCTTAACTGCAATCCTTTTACCGGCTGTGCCTTAAAATACAGATTGGTATAATCCTCATCCCGTGGTTGTGAAACCTTATCACCAATAAAACTGCGGCGATTTTTTCTAAAGGGCGCATCCTGATCCAGATAACTGGCAAAACCCTGCAGCTTCTGGCTGTTATAGAAAATCTTACCTCCTGCGCGACTATTATCGCCCACATCCAGAGTGGTTTCTATATAGGAAGTCTGGGCATTTTCGGTAAAGGGGCGGGTGGTGACTGAAATAACACCGGCAAAAGCATTAGCACCATAGAGGGAAGAAGCCGGGCCGACAATAATTTCTACTTTATCCACTTTCTCCAGAGGCAGGTTTTCACCATTGGAAAAGTCACCATAATAAACATGCTGCATGGGAACACCATCCACCAGCATTTTCATTTTATTATTATAGCGGTTAATAACCCCTCTGGCCCATACTGAGCGATGACGTTTTTTGTACTGATTCTGCTGCAGACCGGGCACATAGTCCAGCAGTTCATCAATGGTTCTGACACCAAGACGTAAAAAGTCCTTACGGTTGAAGCTATACACTGTACCCGGGGCTTTTTTTATTTCCGTCGGCAGCATGGAGGCAGAGGTAAAGATCTCCAGCGCCATTAACTCCTTAAGACTGAGTTCTGTGTAATCTTCCACAGGTGAGGATTCTGAATGGGCGCTAAAGGGTAATAACAGACACAACCCGATAGCAGCCGATATTAGCCGGAAATTTTGCACATGCTTTACTCTTTGTCCAGTGGGTAACCGGGCACCTGATACTAATGCTCAAATATTAATAACGGGCCCAAAGATTATTAACAGATAACATTAGTCCAGTTTTATTTTTTGCTCAAGTTCAGTCAGTTTATGTTCCAGTTGTTCCAGCTTTATTCTGGTTTTCTGCAGTACCGCCGACTGCACTTCAAAATCTTCGCGGGTCACCAGATCCAGCTTATCAAAAGCATTATGTAATATTCCCCGAATCGTCTGTTCCAGTTCTGCTTTCATATTACCGGGAACAGGAGGCATGGCCTGACTGATTTTACTGCTTAAATCATCAAAAAACTGTTTATTCAT
>JALTKC010000424.1 GCA_027076245.1 Gammaproteobacteria bacterium | reverse complement strand
TTGGTATGCAGACCGGTTTGCAGGTGGGTGGTGACATAATACTGTTCTGATTCAGCCGATACCGCTAATGACTGTAATAACAGAGCGAATAATAAAGCATAGTACAGTATCGGCCTGCAAAAACAACCAACCCCCGAATCCTGTGTCATAAATACCTCTTATATCTTATTATTATTCTTTAATAATACCGCTGTGTCTTAACAGGGCATCTATTTTCGGCTTGCGCCCGCGAAAGCGGACAAACAGAGTCATGGGATCTTCCACTCCACCCTTTTCCAGAATAGTCTGCATAAATTTTTCACCGGTTGCCCGGTCAAATATACCATTTTCCTCAAACAGGGAGAATGCATCGGCCGATAATACTTCTGCCCATTTATAGCTATAGTAACCTGCCGCATAGCCGCCGGCAAAAATATGTGAAAAACTGTGCTGAAAACGGTTAAAAGACGGCGGCTTAAATACCGAAACCTGCTCGCGCACCTGATCAAGCGTCTGCTGTACCTGTGGCTGACCATTAAGTTGGTATTCCATATGCAGTTTAAAATCAAACAGGCTGAATTCCAGCTGCCGGATCATCTGCATACCAGACTGGAAGTTTTTGGCGGCCTGCATTTTATTAAACAGTTCATCTGGCAGAGGCTCACCCGTTTTATAATGACAGGCCACCAGGTTCAACGACTCTTTTTCCCAACACCAGTTCTCCATAAACTGGCTGGGCAGTTCTACTGCATCCCAGGGCACACCGTTAATGCCGGAAACACCGGCATAATCCACCTGAGTCAACATATGGTGCAGGCCATGACCGAACTCATGGAACAGGGTGGTGACTTCATCATGGGTAAACAGCGCAGGTTCATCACCAACCGGCGGTGTCAGGTTGCAGGTCAGGTAAGCCACCGGTATCTGCACCACGCCCTGATCGGCATGGCGCACAATACATTCATCCATCCAGGCACCGCCGCGTTTTTGTGGGCGGGCATACAGATCCAGATAAAACTGTCCCCTTAAGGTACCGTTCTGATCGGTAATTTCATAAAAACGGACATCAGGATGCCAGGTTTCCACTCCGGCTACGGCTTCAATATGGATACCATAAAGGCGCTTTACAATGGCAAACAGGCCTTCAATAACCCGGTGTTCGGGAAAATACGGTTTCAGCAGTTCCTGGGATATTTCGTATTGATGATGTTTCAGCTTTTCAGCCACATAGTTAAGATCCCATGCTTCCAGCTCCTCCATATCCAGATGTTCCGCAGCATACTGTCTTAGCTGCTCAATATCCTGCAGAGCATCATCCCGGGAACGATCCGCTAACTGCTGCAGAAAATCAATCACCTCATCTGTAGATGAGGCCATTTTAGTAGCCAGAGAATATTCTGCATAGTTTTTAAAGCCCAGTAAATGC
This sequence comes from Gammaproteobacteria bacterium, assembly GCA_027076245.1. GTDB lineage: Bacteria > Pseudomonadota > Gammaproteobacteria > GRL18 > GRL18 > JANELJ01. The sequence continues at coordinate 1,967 of JALTKC010000424.1, read as the reverse complement.
GCCATTTCCTGACGTAACTGCACAATTTTTTCCATGGTTTCGGTATTATCCCAGCGCCCGGCATCAGGCCCCTGATCAGAAGCACGGGTGCTGTATGCGGTATAAAATTCCTGCCGCAATGTCCGGTTATCCGCATGGGTCATAATGGCAAAATAGCTGGGAAACTGCAGGTTAAATACCCAGCCGTCTTTATCTTCATGCTCTGCCGTCTGTTTTGCCATAGCCAGTGCTGAATCAGGCAGACCGGACAGCAGCTGCGGATCGGTAATATGCCGGCTCCAGGCATTGGTGGCGTCCAGTACATTGTTTTCATAACTGGAACGCAGTCTGGACAATTGCTGACGAATTTCCTTATAACGTTGCTGTTTAGCGGTATCCAGATCAATACCGGAAAGATGAAAGTCGCGTAAACTGTTTTCAATAATTTTTTTCTGGGCTGCACTGAGGGTATTAAATTCTTCGCTGTCGGCAATAAATTTAATGGCTTTATACAACTCGCTGTTCTGCCCCAGTTCTGTATGGTACTCACTGAGTAGAGGCAGGCAGTGTTCATGAGCTGCCCGCAGGGGTTCCGAATTTTTTACCGAATTAAGATGGCTGACCGGTGACCATGCCCGGCTAAGACGGTCATCCATATCCTGCAGAGGTTTTAACAGGTTGTCCCAGGTATAATGCCCCTGATTCTGCTCCAGCAGTTGAGCCAGTTTAGTCCGGTTTTCTGCCAGCAGATAGTCTATGGCAGGGATAATATGTTCAACTTCTATCTGACCAAAACGGGGCAGGGTGCTGAAGTCCAGCAGGGGATTATTCTGTAAAGGCGTATTCATAATTTCCAGTATTATTTTTAGCTTATTTCAGGTGTTTATCATTTTTTGTTATTTTATATCCCTGATGCAGACAATTACTGTTCTGCGGGACTATTCAATAAGAGCCAATATGACTATACTGAATCCAGTGCAAATTATACAGGCCATTAGTGTGCTATTTTCAGTGAATTGCAAACTTATCAACACTTTTTACCGGCATGGGTCATTAAGCCTTTATAAAGCGATGGGATTTATACTGTTATCACTGATGCTGTTTATCAGCAGCCAGGGTACAGTTTATGCCGCCGGCAATTATAATACCGGTGCCTTTTATTTCGCCAATGGCGACTATAACACGGCCCTGCAGATCTGGGCACCCCTGGCACAGGAAGGCAATCCTGCGGCTCAGTATTCCATTGGCCTGCTTTATGATCAGGGCAAGGGGGTGAAAAAAGATCCTCAAACCGCTTTAAAATACTTTCAGGCCGCCATTAAACAGAATCTGCCCGCTGCCCAGTATTATCTGGGTGTAAAATATTATGCTGGTCTGGGTGTCAAAAAGTCTCCAGAAAAGGCTCTGGATCTGGTGACTCGTGCCGCTGAGCAGGATCACCTGCAGGCCCAGTTTCAGCTGGCTTATTTTTATGACCGGGGCATCGGCACCCCGGTTAACCTCAAAAAGGCCACCCAATGGTACACCCGTGCCGCAGAAAATGGTTTTGGCCCGGCTCAACACGCTCTGGCAGCCCGTTATCTGACCGGTCGCGGCACCTCACTTAATCTGGAGCAGGGGGTTTTCTGGCTTGAGAAAGCCGCTGATCAAAATGATATGGATGCCATGCGGGATCTGGGCTTTCTGTATTACCAGGGCATGGGTGTTAAAAAGGACTGGGCCAGAGCCAGAAAGCTGCTGCTGGATCCGGCCGATGAAGGCAGTGCCCTGGCACAGTATGTTCTGGGTGAAATCTATGCCCAGGGCGGTCATGGCATAACACAGAATATCCCTCAGGCCCGGCACTGGTACAGCCAGGCCAGACAATCCGGTAATAGTGATGCAGCTAAACGCCTTAAAGAACTTTCAGCCGGACATTCTGCTGGCAGTCCAAAAAAATCTGTCACTGTAAAGCCCGCAACTGTCATTGAGCCAAAATCCGATTCCCC
>JALTKC010000423.1 GCA_027076245.1 Gammaproteobacteria bacterium | reverse complement strand
TATCCTGTGTTAAAGCATCGGCTTTTAACTGTTTACAGACTTCAAAACCACTTATACCCGGCATTTCAATATCCAGAAGAATTAAGTCCGGCTGAGGTTCCTGTCTGGCCAGTTCCAGACAGCGGTAACCATCAGTAGCTACTTTAATGCGGTATTTATCCTTCAGAATATCTGCCAGAGTCTGAATATTGGCAGGCACATCATCCACAATTAATATATAAGGTTTATCAGCCATTCAGTCCTTATCTCCGTGGGCATTTTTCTGACTATTATCCATTGTTTCAGGTCCCTGTGACAGAGAAGATAGTAAATGATTCATTGTTTCCAGTGCCCCCTGCATATTAAAATGGGTTATTTCATGATAAAGCCTGTCCATAAGTACCTGCTGTTGCTTATTATTCAGGGAAACTTTCAGCGGTTCCAGCTCATCATTGTCAATATACTCATCCTGCTGCAATTTTTCCAGTAAGGGCTGCAGTTGTTCTTTCAACCACTGCTTATCTTCTGAATGATTCGCTCCCTCTGGTATGATCTCCTGTTCCGCAACTTGCTGTTCCTGCTGATACCGGGTCAGTTTTTCTGCAAGCTGTTGATAGCGTTGAGCCAGTTCCGGCAGTTTCTGTTCCAGTGCTGACCAGTCCGCCTGTCTGGCATCAGCTTCCATTTCAGCAGCCAGCTTCTGCAGGCTCAGGCCGCTTAGGTTGGCGGCTACGCCTTTAATGGTATGGGCCGCAATACGTGCCTCATCCTGTTTCTGTGCCGCGATAGCCTGTTTTAATTCTTCCAGCCTTTGCGGCATATCTTCTAAAAACAGTTCAATCAGGGGCAGAATACGTTTAGCCTTACCCTTAAAGCGCTTCAATGCCGCCTGCTTATCCCAGTCTGCATGCTGTTCCTGTACGGGCTCAGAACTAATATCAGTACTATCAGGATCTCCCTCAACCGCAATCCATTTACACAGCATGTTATACAGCCGTTCAGAATCAATGGGTTTGCTCAGATAATCACTCATGCCGGACAGCAGACATTGGTCTCTGTCACCTTCCATGGCATTAGCCGTCATAGCGATAATCGGTATAGAGTGATACCGCTCACCCGCTTCTCCAGAGCGGATCTTCCCCGTTGCCGCATAGCCGTCAAGTACCGGCATCTGACAATCCATCAGGATTAAGCTATAAGGCTGATCTTCAGCACTTTTTTCCAGCATTTCCAGGGCTTCCTGGCCATTATTGGCAATATCGGCAGACAGGCCCAGGTTCTGTAAAAGACCACTGGCGACCATCTGATTAACCCGATTATCTTCTACCAGCAGTATGCGGGTATTTTCCGGACATTTTTGTTTGCTATCTTGCTGCTGTTTACCCGTATCTTGACCTGATTCTGCGGAAGACTTTAAGCTGGCTGCCTGAATCCCCTTAATATAGTGTCGAGTCACCAGAGGAACGGCCTGTTCCAGAGCATCGCCATCATCACCGACAATAGCCAGAGCATCAAACAGGTCCCGAGTGGTAGCCGGTTTAGGGAAATAAGCACTAAAGCCCAGTTCTGCAAAAAACTTTGCATCACCACGATGATTCATTGAAGTCATCATCACCAGCTTCATCGATTTAAAGCGCGGATCAGCCTGTAATTTTCGACCCAGCTCTGCACCATCCATAACCGGCATCTGCATATCCAGCAGTGCTATATCAAAAAACGGTTCATCACTGGCCACTTTTTGTTCACAGAGTTTTAAAGCGGCAGGGCCATTTTCTGCTTCTTCAACATGGGCCCCCCAATGTTCCAGCTGTGCCCGCAGTACTTCCCGGTTAATCGCGTTATCGTCCACAATTAAAATATTTAAAGTACTGACATCAAAATCTGGTATAACCGCAGTGGAGTTATTACCGGCCTGCAGATAGAGGTTAAATTCAAAACAACTGCCCTTGCCTTCTGTACTGCTGACACTGACCTCTCCCCCCATAAGTCCGGTAATTTTTTTAACAATGGCCAGCCCCAGCCCCGTACCACCGTATTTTCTGGTAGTGGATGAATCCACCTGGCTGAATGAATCAAACAGATAGGGGATTTTATCGGCCGGAATACCAATACCGGTGTCAATAATTCTACAGACCATTTCAAGCCGCCTGGGTTTATCCGGTAAAGGGGCAGGCTGCAGTTCCACCTGAATAACAATTTCCCCCCGCTCGGTAAACTTGACGGCATTACCCACCAGGTTTGTTAATATCTGGCGAATACGCCCGGGATCACCCTGTACCATAGAATACTCGACATTGGTCAGATCCAGCACCACTTCCAGCTCTTTGTTCTGTGCCTGAACTGCCATAGCCTCAACAAAATCACCCAGCATAGTACGCAAATCAAAATCAATTTCTTCCAGTTCCAGTTTTCCGGCTTCAACTTTGGAAAAATCCAGAATATCATTGATTAGGTTCAGTAGCGCATTGGCACTGTTTCTGGCCAGATTCAGACGATGCTGCTGCTCCTTATTCAAGTCTGATTTATCCAGCAAGTCCAGCATTCCAATAACGCCGTTCATAGGTGTTCTGATTTCATGACTCATGGTTGCCAGAAACTCACTTTTAATCCTGGCACTGACTTCTGCTTTTTCCAGTGCCTCTTTCAGATCCAGTGTCCTTTCCCTGACCTGTTCTTCCAGACTTTCCGCCAGTTCCTGCAGGTCATGACGGGACTGGTTAAGATGTGCCAGCATGGTATTAAAGGACTTAGCCAGCATACCCAGTTCGTCCTGACGATCAAAAACCGGAATATTAATATCTTCTTCGCCAGCAGCAATACGGTTGGCCGCATCCGTTAAGGACTGAATTGGACGTAATAAAAAACCAGCCATAATGGCTATGGCAATACTTAAGATAACCACCAGCAGCACAACACCGACCACCAGACGCTGACCAAACCCCTGGGCCTGCTGATCAATAACGGTATGTGAAGTCAGTGCACCGATGATAAGGAACTTATCTTCATCTAAGGGGTCATAATGCAGATAACGTACAATTAGAGTGGACGATATCTCCGGGAGATTTATAGCCTGGTAATCTTTGCTGCTGTTTTCATGGTGCATCAGTTTAAAGTCCGGATAATCTTTTTTTAGTCCCGGGGCACCGCCCAGAGCCATTGTAAAACGCCGATCCTTATCTTTATAAAACAGATAGTCGCCCTGCTCATCTGCAATAATATAGGACACATCCTCCGGAGACAGCTGAAAAGGGCTGGTGATTTTGTCAAAATTGACATTAATAACCACCACGCCGAAAACCTTGCCGTCCGGTGTATACACCGGTGCCGCGGCCCGAATAACCGGCTGCATGGGAAAGACTATCCGCCCAAATTCCCGGTTAAGTTCGACCTTGGAGATAAACTGCTCATCCGGGCGCAAAAGTATGGTTTTGCGAACATAGTCATACTGTCCTTTTTTCTGCAGTTTGTCTTCCTGCACATTAATAATCTCATTGCCACGGCGTTCTATGCGCACAATTTCCAGACCGTTATCGGTTACCCCGATATAGCGGATCTGCAGATACTCCGGCCGCTGTTCCAGCAAACTGACCAGTTCCAGCTCAATACGTTTTTTCCATAAGGACTGGGTCATATTAAATTCATCATCATAACCGCCGCCCTGTATAGCCCGATTATAACCGGACACCGAATCTGAACGGGCAATACGCTGGGCATCAAAGCGCATCCATTCGACGTTTTCCTTTAATCCCAGCGTCAGTCTGTGCAGCTCACCGCTGATCCGTTCTACACTTTGCTTACGCAGCAGGGACGCTGCATCATGATAACTGAACAGAGCTACGCCCAGGATACCAATACCGGCAATAATAAAAGCCATAACAGCAAATTTTCTGGGCAGAGACCAGTTACGGGAAATACTTATCAATGTACTTTCTCCCCCGGATGTTTTATATGCAGAAAAGTTTCCATGGCACGAATATTACCCTGAATAATCTGTAATACATGCCCTGGTGTTTTACCCACAACTTTTGGCGGGTACTCTGCCTGCTGATTGATTCCCAGAAAAACCTTAAGCTTGGTAATTTCTGAAGCCACTACCCGGATCAGGTTGTACACTTCCGCCGGAGTAATATTATCTCCCGGAGGAATAGAGGTATCCTTTACCTTGAACATACCGGCCCTGCGCTCCATCTGCAGCACCAGCCACAGGAGTTTTTTAACCCTGGGATATACATTTTCCGGCCTGGTTGAACGATCCAGTTCAACATCACTCCACAGGCTATCGGGAACAGGCTCATCCAGATACTCCGCCAGGATATCAATTTCATTACGAACAAGTTGCGCCTCACGATACACATAATCTGGGGTAAAGACTCCGGGATCCAGCAGGGTATCCAGCAGCAGAGAAATTTTCTGCATATTTAAAAATACATCCGCCGGAGTTTTATCCTCATACTCTTTAATATTATCCGAAGTTATCCACAGCTGATGTGATACACCAGATCTCTGATACAGCACATCCAGTTCTTCATCCACCTGTAAAACCTGATTAAAAACTTCCGTCGGGGTAATTTCACGCAGGGGATAACGTGACTCAACAATAGGACCCAGGTTATGCCGCAGTCGCAGCAGGTTTATTTTTTCGATGACTTCCAGGGTTTTTTCATAAACATGAGAAGGCTGTAGCCCGCTGATAAGTGTAGCCTTATTAGGCCGGGTTTTAACGCCGAGAAAATGACGGTACTGAATCAGTTCGTTCAGAATATGTTCCGTAACTGAATAGACATCATTCGGCGTTTTCTTTAACGCATTACGATCATACTGCACCAGGGGGGTTTCCAGCTTAAATTCCGGTAGCAACTGTCGGGCCCATTCAGTATTCTGAACAACATCATCCGGTGTTTTGTTCTTTTTAATCCTGGGTATTTCAAAACTGCGTTCCAGGCCCAACCGGAACTGAATACGCTGCAGTTCTGCCAGTGCCAGCCCCATGGCATCGTAAACATCAACCGGTGTTATTACCCTGCGTGGAACCGGTGTCACTTTAATGGGTGTCATCCAGAGGTTTTTTTCTGCACGCTGAACCTTTTGTAATAAGCGATTAACACTTTGCAGGGCATGATTAGGTAATTTGCCGACTGTGCGTTTCGGCCTGGGTATATCCATAGGCAGATTCTGGCTGTTACGCAGAAACTTTGCCAGTTGCAGGACCTGTTCGCTGCGAATATACACCTCTGAAGGGGTAATTCCCCTGATGCCCAGAGTCTCATCCAAAACAATGGATATTTCGGATAATTTTGCATAAACATCTGCCGGGGTAATTTCTCTGTCTGGCTTAACAGCCGCCCCCTGTTCTGCTAACGGACTGTTATTGACCAGTAATAACAGTTCCTGGCGCAGCCTTGAAACCACGCTATACACCTCATTGGGGGTAATATCACGGCCGGGAAATCTTGGTACAGTAATCGCACCAATTTTAGCCACATTCATACGGTAGCGGTTAATTTTGTCAAGAATTTCCAGGGTTTTCTGGAACACATGATGAGGCCGCCGGCCCGGCTCAACCGCTACTTTTGGCCAGGGTGTCTGAATATGATTGGCCTCCCGTAAAGCCTGAACATCTTTAGACAGTAACTCAACCTGCACATAAACATCAGCGGGTGTTTTTTGTGTAATTAGCTCTGCCCGGGACATCATGCTGAAGAATAATATCGCAACAGTAATAACTACGGCAGAAAACTTATGTAAATTTAGATTAAACACCCTTAAAACCTTATGCCTGAATATCTCTGAAAACACCGCTCATTGATGGTGTCTAATATAAAGTTTAGTTAAGTTTTCTGAATATAACAGTCAAAAACTTATAAAGATGATATTAATCAATTAATAACAGCCATATTCTCAATAAGAATATAAACCACCATAAAAGTAGCTTTCTACTGTTAAAAAACATTAATTATCCTGTTCAGACAAACATTTATTGAACAAAAACCCGTATCTGCTAGAATTTGAGTGAAATAAACCATAAAACGTTCTGGGCAAGCGGCTCAGACTGGAACACTGGATAACAAATGATACGGGACGAACTCTCCATTCTGGTGGTCGATGATATGAAATTCAGCTGTGAATTTATTCGTCGAGCACTGACCAAGGAAGGCTACACATCCATTGAAGTCGTTAATAATGCTCTGGATGCTCTTAAACGCATAAAGAAATCCGCCTATGATGTGGTGCTGGCCGACTGGCTGATGCCCGAAATGGACGGTCTTGAAATGGCCCAGAAAATCCGTCAGCTGGATGAAGAACGCAACCACTATACCGGCATTGTACTGCTGACCGCCAAAGACGACATTGAATCCATTCGCCAGGCCTTTGATGAAGGTGTAGATGACTATATTGTCAAACCCCCTAACCAGATAGAACTGGCCGCCCGGGTTTATTCTGCCGGACGGGTGGCCACCATGCAGAACAATCTGCTGGATACCACCTACAGCCTGCGCAAAAATTTTTACCTCAAGTGTACAGTGGATCGGGTCACCGGATTAGGGCGCATGGCCGATACCCAGAAACGCCTGGATGCCTTTCTGAGACAAAGCCTGTCCCGGGACGGTGCCACCTGCTGTGCCGTGCTGCGCATCAATAACTTTAAACAGATTGCCAGCGAACATAACAAGGAAGTACAGGAACAGTTATTAAGCAGCGTGTCCCGCCGCATCTGCCGCCAGGTCCGTCCTATGGATCTGGTGGGCTATATAAACCCCGGTGAATTCTTGATTGCCATGCACTACCCGAATATGGAAGACGCCACCTGCCGAAACTTTAAACGCATCCTGCACGATGTCAATCATCGCTCCTACAAAACCGCCCACGGCTTCCTCAACCTGCAATGCGCCATGGCCATGACCGCCATCGATAAAAACAAACCCGTATCCGACGTTAAGGAACTGATATACAACACCCGGCAGAAACTTAAGCAGTCCGGGGCGATGGGGTTTGAGGAAGTGGTGACGTAGAAGAGCAGCGCTGAGCGTTCAGCGTTCAGAAAGAGCAAGAGCTAAGAGCTAAGAGCTAAGAGCTAAGAGCTAAAAAAGCTTAAATATATTCCTGTAAACATAACTGTCTTATTTGTAAAGAGTGCGCTTTATTCAAAAATACACTCTTTTGCTCTTTCTGAACGCTGAACGCTCAGCGCTGAACGCTGCTCTTTTTTATGCTAAAATACCCCCCGTTTATTTCCCCCTCAAACAGGTTTACAACACAGGTTTAAAAATGAAAATTTTAGTAATTGGCAATGGCGGTCGGGAGCATGCGCTGGCTTGGAAAGCGGCGCAGTCGTCCCGGGTGGATGAGGTTTTTGTGGCGCCGGGTAATGCCGGTACGGCTCGTGAACCTAAACTGACGAATATTGATATTGGTGTTACAGATATTCCTGCTCTGATTGATTTTGTTAAGCAAAATGATATTGCCATGACCATTGTCGGGCCTGAGGCTCCGCTGGTGGCCGGTGTGGTGGATGCCTTTAATGAACAGGGGCTGAACATTTTTGGGCCAACTCAGGGAGCGGCTCAGCTGGAAGGTTCCAAGGCTTTTACCAAGGACTTTCTGGCTCGGCATAATATCCCGACAGCAGCTTATCAGAACTTTACTGAAATTGAACCGGCCATTGCCTATATCCAGGAACAGGGTGCCCCCATTGTGGTTAAGGCCGATGGCCTGGCCGCCGGTAAGGGGGTTATTGTGGCTCAGACCGAGACTGAAGCCATTGCTGCGGTGGAAGATATGCTGGCAGGCAACCGTTTCGGGGATGCCGGTCATCGGGTGGTTATTGAAGAGTTTCTCAGCGGTGAAGAAGCCAGTTTTATTGTTATGGCTGATGGTAAAAATATCCTGCCACTGGCCACTTCCCAGGATCACAAAGCCCGGGACAATGGTGACAAAGGCCCGAATACTGGCGGTATGGGGGCTTACTCCCCCGCTCCGGTAGTGACCGATGACATTGCTGAAAAAGTAATGCAGACAGTGATTATTCCTACTATTGAAGGTATGGCCTCTGAAGGTCATGATTACACCGGTTTTTTATATGCCGGACTGATGATTACTCCTGAAGGTGAAATGAAAGTACTGGAATACAACTGCCGTTTCGGTGATCCGGAAACCCAGCCGATTATGATGCGTCTGCAGTCAGACCTGGTTGAACTGTGTCAGGCCGCTATTGATAAAAAACTGGATACTATAAGCGCACAATGGGATCCCCGCGCCGCCATCGGTGTGGTTATGGCCGCCGGCGGCTACCCCGATGACTATGAAAAAGGCCTGCCCATAGAAGGTCTGGATCAGGTAGATGATGCCGACAACAAAGTTTTCCATGCCGGGACCGCTGAAAAAGACGGTCAGGTCGTCACCAATGGCGGCCGTGTCTTATGCGTAGTCAGCCTTGCGGACACAGTAAGTGAAGCTCAAAAACAGGTTTATGAGCAAGTACAAAAAATCCACTGGAAAGATGCCTTTTACCGCACCGATATCGGCTATCGGGCTATTGCAAGAGAGAAGCGCTGAGAGCTGAGCGTTGAGCGCTGAGAAAGAGCCTGGAGAAAGCTCTGTTTTTGCTCTTTCTCAACGCTCAACGCTCAGCACTACTTTTTTTGTAACTTTTTCCTAAATAGGTTAATATTCCACTAATCTAATATTCAGGTCGCCTGTGCTCTCAGCTTCCAGGCAAATACAACAAGGAACATATTATGTCTATTAAACATCCTGTCGTGGCCGTAACGGGTTCTTCCGGTGCCGGTACCACAACTGTAAAAAATGCCTTCGAACATATTTTCTTCCGTGAAAATATCAATCCAGCCGTGATTGAAGGTGACAGCTATCACCGCTATGATCGTGAAGCCATGAAAGTGGCTGTCGCAGAAAAAGGTGAAAACTTCAGCCATTTCGGCCCTGAAGCCAACCACTTTGATATTCTGGCAGAAACCTTCAGGGAATACGGTGAAACCGGTATGTGTAAACGCCGTTATTACCTGCACAGTGAAGAAGAAGCTGAACCTTATGCGCCTTTAAGACCCGGCCAGTTTACTGACTGGGAAAACATTCCTTCCGGTACCGATCTGTTATTCTATGAAGGTCTGCACGGTGGTGCCAAAGACGGCGATGTTGATGTGGCCAAATACGTTGATCTGCTGGTAGGTGTAGTCCCTATTGTTAATCTGGAATGGATTCAGAAAATCCATCGTGATAATGCTCAACGCGGTTATTCTGCAGAAGCCATTGTAGATACCATATTACGCCGTATGCCTGACTACGTACACTATATTACACCTCAGTTTTCACGCACGGATATTAACTTCCAGCGGGTACCTACGGTTGATACCTCTAATCCTTTTATTGCCCGTGATATTCCAACACCGGATGAAAGCTTTATTGTTATCCGCTTTAAAGACCCCAAAAATGTGGACTTCCCATATCTGCTGAACATGATCCCTGATTCTTTCATGTCCCGACGCAACAATATGGTGGTTCCCGGCAGCAAAATGGGCTTTGCTATGGAACTGATCCTGGCACCCCGCATCCATGAACTGATGGAAAAAGCGAAAGCCTGAAAATAGCTTTCAGTCACATTGGTAATACGCCAGACAAAAAGCCGCTATTAGCGGCTTTTTGTTTATAAATCGTAACTACTCAGTTTCAATTCAATCACGGTCAGACAAGCAGAGACAATCCGAACAGTTACTATAAATCTATCCTTTCCATCATATAGCACAGACAATCCTGACGGATAATTTCCTCTCTGGTCGTCAGCATTGACGGCATTAACGGCATTCTGGTTCTTATTTCCCCGTCAATATATTCAAAATAACGTTCAGCCACATCATTACCCTGTTCATCGATTGCCTGTAAATAAGCCTGTTTACCAGAGTTCATATCAATACTCGCCAGGCGGGTACCTGCTGCCAGTGCGGTAAAATTCATATTATCAACATCCGCATCAAAAATAATATCTGCCGTCTGACTGGAATCAAAGCTGATACTGATATCCTCCGGCACCCGGATAATCGCCATAGTATGGTATAAATTAAAATCTTCCGCTTTCAGAACACTATTATCAAAATCATCCAGTTGCATGACCCGGTCAATAAAATTAACCGCATGTTCCACCCCGTGCTTTTGTTCCGGCTGACCGCACTCTACCGTAACGGCCGGACAGAGTTTAGCAAAGGCCATAGACTGCACGGTATCCGGTTTAATAAAATAAACCACGGTTGAGCTGAATAAATGCGCAAGTTGTAAAAAATCATGTTCCTTGCGGTTTATACAGGCATAGTGAGGATTTTTACCGGTATTATTATGAATATCCAGACTGGCAAAGACCTTTCTTTTACGCATTTCACGTAAAATATCCGACATCATCCGCCCTTCAGAAGAAAAATGACAGGCCCACACCCGGTTATAATCCGGCTGCCCGTCCAGCACCCGTTTATGCTCCCTGGCAGCCGAAATATTACCAATAAACAATGACAGTGCCCGCGGCAGCTTCTGTTCCCTATGCGCCAGAAGATATTGCTTAACCGCTTCCCAACCAGTCGTTTCATTACCATGCAATAAGACTGACACAAACAAGGGTCGCATTTTTTTACCCGGCAGATGAATTAAAGTCGGCCCCGGCAGAACCTCATACAGTTCATCCGCCCTTTTATCCAGCAACCCATCAGGTATATATTCTAAGGTATTAACCAAACTCATTTAATCACTCAACTCTTAACCACTGAACTCTAAAAACTTTTCCCAATTAGCTCTCTTTCAGAAAACATAAAAACCAGCCCCGCTCTGCCTTAACACTTAACACTTAACTCTATACTTCCCATGTATGCACCGGCTCCCCCATCTGCTGACGCTCCAGATAAGCCCGTGTTAACGCCCGCATATCTTTTCCATGTTCAGCAATATACTGACGCTGCCAGGCGGCACCATTTTGACCGCTGCTGACCCTTTGTTCAATAATACCCAGGTAATAGTCAATATCTTCAGCCTCAATCTGCATCTGCCGCAGACCCGATTTTGCCACAGGCAGCAAGGTATCCAGAATCAATGCTTTTACTGACACAGTCTCTCCCGATAACCATTTTAGCCGGGCTTTCAGCCCCTGTTTGGCCGCCAGGTAAAAATTGTCTTTTGCCTGTTCAAAGGATAACTGTTGCTCAGGAATTAAAGACTGAGTGGCCAGGCTGGTAATCGCCCCATAAAAGAAAGCCGCATTGGCAATACTGTCCACCACCGTGGGACCTGCCGGGATCACCCGGTGTTCAAGGCGCAGATGATACTGTCTTTGCTGGCCATTACCCTTATAGGCAATTAAGGGTAATGGCCAGCGCCAGATAGTGCCGTTATGCAGGCTCAGGTGCTCCAGATCATCAATAGCACTGTCAAATACCTCCGGCAGCAGTACCGGGTAGTGCGCCAGGTTTTCCTGAAAACATTCCAACAGGGAATCTCGTGCATAACCGGAACCAAAACTGACCCGTTTTATCGGACCGAACATGGCACCGTCATAGCCGCCTACTGAAACGGCCTGTTCAAACACCGGGATACGGGTTTCACACCAGAGTTCCTTAGCAAACAGAAATGGGGAATTGGCACTGAGTGCAACGATTGGTGCGGACAGAATAATGGCGGCATTGTAATAACGTACAGAACGGGAAAAAGGCAGCTGCAGGTGCAGCTGAAACGAAGTGGCTACCGACTCCAGCATGACATCATAATGGACACTTTTCAGGGTTTCTGCACCCTGAATATCCAGCTCAATGGCCCTGCCCTTCCGGCTGCGCAGCACCTGTTCATTTAAGGCCTGATAACGGGTCATTTGTGACATATTATCCAGCTGCAGATGCTGTTCCTGCAAACTGGGCAGGCTGCCGATCATAACAATATTACATCCGATAGCTTTGGCGGCCTGCTGGCAGACCTGGTATAATTGCTGCAGTTCCTGCTGCATATTACGCAGTACCGTGCCGGTCAGTTTAAAAACCGAACCATTCAGTTCAATATTAAACTGGGCCAGTTCCAGAGTGATCTGGGAAAATATTTCAGTATCCTGTAATTGCTGCAGCAAGCGTTCATTGACACTGGCCGGGACACCCTCCCCATCCACCAGACACATTTCCATTTCAAAACCAATGGTGGGATTGTGAGAGGCTTCGGTACTATTGTTCTGCTGCTTAAACCATTGGCAGACCCAGTCCAGTTCAGCGGACATTTTGCTGCTGTAACGATCAAAGTCTACTTTTTTAAAATGGCTGTGAGTAATATCCCGACCCATTGGTCTTCCTTATAAATGAATATCGGTTTACTGATCCTGGGAGTGCGGGCATCCTGCCCGCATCAAAAGCAAGAATAACTCTGTTCGTTGACGTGGGCAGGATGCCCACGCTCCCAGGAAAGTGAACGACTTTTAAAGAAACCGAATAGATGCATACTATTTAAGACTTTGATTTAAAGCCTCCAGTCTTTGCGGTGTACCAATATCCAGCCATAAGCCCGGATAAAACTCACCACTGACCTGTTGCTGTGCCATGGCCTCCCTCAGCAAAGGTGCCAGTGCCTGTTT
>JALTKC010000422.1 GCA_027076245.1 Gammaproteobacteria bacterium | reverse complement strand
TAGGTAAACCGGAAGACCATCCCAGACAGATCAGCTGTTATATTACCCATACTAATGAAAAAACTCATGATATTATCCGTTCCGGTTTTGAACGCTCCCCTATGTTTACCGGGGTGATTGAAGGGGTTGGTCCGCGCTATTGTCCTTCCATTGAAGATAAAATCAACCGTTTTGCGGACAAGGATTCACACCAGATATTTGTGGAGCCGGAAGGTCTGGACACCCATGAAGTGTATCCCAACGGCATATCCACCAGCCTGCCCTTTGATATCCAGTTAGCCTTTGTCCGCTCCATGAAAGGCTTTGAAAATGCCTGGATTGTACGTCCGGGTTATGCCATTGAATACGACTTTTTTGATCCCAGGGACTTAAAATCCTCTCTGGAAACCAAATTTATTAACGGCCTGTTTTTTGCCGGTCAGATCAACGGTACCACCGGTTATGAAGAAGCTGCCGCCCAGGGTCTGATTGCCGGTGCCAATGCCGCATTACAGGTGCAGGAAAAAGAACCCTGGTCACCCAGCCGGGAAGAAGCCTATATCGGCGTTATGATTGACGATCTGATCACCCGGGGTACCCAGGAGCCGTACCGCATGTTTACCTCGCGGGCAGAATACCGGCTGATCCTCAGAGAAGATAATGCCGATATGCGCCTGACTGAAACCGGCTATAAACTGGGTCTGGTGGATGAACAACGCTGGCAGGCTTTCAGTAAAAAACAGCAGCAGGTGGATAATGAAATTAAACGCCTGCAGACCACCCGCATTGGTCCAGATGCCATTAGTGAACAGGAAGCGGTTCGGGTACTGGGCAAGCCCCTGAATAAAGACACCAGTTTATACGATATGCTCAGAAGGCCGGAAGTCAGTTATGATTCACTGACCTCTCTGGATATAGCCGGCGAGAAACTGGCTGATCCGGTGGCTGCCGAACAGGTAGAAATACAGACTAAGTATGCTGGCTATATCAAACGTCAGCTGGAAGAAATTGAAAAACATAAACGTTATGAAAATAAGTCGATCCCGAAAGATTTTGACTATATGAAAATTACTTCCCTGTCATCCGAAGTACGGGAAAAACTGCAGAAAAACCAGCCCCAGACCATTGGCCAGGCCAGCCGTATACCCGGTGTTACTCCGGCTGCCATATCCTTATTACTGGTGTTTTTAAAAACCCATAAATCAGCAGCTAAAAAGGCGGCGGATTCATAATGGAAGCACTGCAGCAACAATTGCAATCCGGTATCCAGCGTCTGGCACTGGATATTCCTGCGGCACAACAGCAGCAATTATTGAATTTTATTGGCTTATTGCAGAAATGGAATAAAGTTTATAATCTGACATCCATTCGGGAAGTGCATAAAATGGTTGACCTGCACTTGCTGGACTCACTGGTGATACTGCCTTTTTTTCAGCAGCCAAACGATATTCATAAAGTGCTGGATGTCGGTACCGGCGGCGGTATTCCCGGTATTCCGCTGGCCATCTGTCTGCCGGAACTTGAATTTGTACTGCTGGATGCCCGCAGTAAAAAAATTCGTTTTTTACAGACCGTTATTGCTCAGCTGGGTTTAAGCAATGTCACAGCGGTGCACAGTAGGGTGGAAGACTATCAGGCAGAGGAAGGAGATAAGTTTGAGCGTATTATTTCCCGTGCCTTTGCTTCTCTGGACGATATGCTGACCCTGACCCGGCACTTATGTGCGAAGCAGGGCAAATTTCTGGCCATGAAAGGGCAGCTTCCGGAACAGGAGATTGCACAACTGCCAGAAGGCTTTAGAATAGAGCAGATACATCCACTGACCATTAGTGGCTTAAATGTACAGAGACATTTAATTCAGATAGTTATGCAATAATCAAAGTTTTCGCGGGCAAGATGCCCGCGCTCCCAGGGCTCTATAAGTCTGATATACTTTAAAATTAATAACCATTGAGGCAAACCATGGCGAAAATCATTGCCATTTCCAATCAGAAAGGCGGGGTAGGTAAAACCACTACCAGTATCAATCTGGCCGCATCCATGGCGGCTACCAAAAGAAAAGTGCTGCTGGTGGATATGGATCCGCAGGGCAATGCCACTACCGGCAGCGGCATTGATAAAAATGATGTACAGTACAGTGGTTATGATTTATTAATATCCCGCAGTTCGGTAAATGAGGTAAAAATACCCCTACCGGAAGCCGGTTATGATCTGGTGGCCGGCAATGGTGATTTAACGGCGGCTGAAGTAGAGTTAATGACCAAGTTTGACCGGGAGCGGCAGCTTAGCTACCGTTTTAAGGAAATTACCGATGATTACGATTATGTCTTTATTGACTGTCCGCCGTCACTGAATATGCTCACGGTTAATGCCATGGTGGCAGCTAATGGTATTATGATCCCTATGCAGTGTGAATATTATGCCCTGGAAGGTTTAACGGCACTCAGTGATACCATTGAAAGCATTAAGGAATCGTTAAACCCTGAGCTGGAAATTGAAGGCATTTTAAGAACCATGTTTGATCCGCGCAACCGTCTGGCCATAGAAGTCTCCCGCCAGTTGCTGTCGCATTTTGATGACAAGGTTTATCGCACTATAATCCCCAGAAATGTACGTCTTGCCGAGGCGCCCAGTCATGGTATGCCGGTGATCAGTTATGATCGGGCTTCCAAAGGTGCCAGGGCTTACCTTGCTCTGGCTGGGGAGATGCTGCGCAAAGAGGAAGAAAGCCTCGCTCAACAGGAAGCCTGAAGACTGAATACAGTTAGACAGGAAAAAATTAAGTGCTTTTGTTATTTTGGCAATTTTTCTATAATGGTAAGTCTTCCGAAATATTCAGGGATTAACCAGCTTAAGGATTTGTGAGGGTTAGTATTAGTGGCAGCAAAAAAACGTGGTTTAGGTCGTGGTCTGGATGCATTGCTTGGCGGCAGTGTAAAAACCGCCCGCCGATCCGAAACCGATACAGCAGAGAGCAGCCAGCATTCACGGGCTGACGGGGAACTGCATAATGTGCCGGTGGAATTTATTCAGCCAGGTGTTTACCAGCCGCGCATTGATATGCATCCCGAAGCGCTGGAGGAACTGGCCAGTTCCATTAAGGCTCAGGGGGTCGTGCAGCCTATTGTGATCCGTCCGGTGAGTGATACCACCAGCAGCGGCGATCAAAAATATGAAATCATTGCCGGTGAACGCCGCTGGCGTGCTTCTCAGATGGCCGGTCTGGCTGAAATTCCTGCCGTGATCCGTGATGTACCCGACCGTGCTGCTATTGCCATGTCGCTGATTGAAAATATTCAGCGTGAAGAGCTAAATCCCATAGAAGAAGCCAATGCCCTGAAACGGCTGATTGATGAATTTAATATGACCCATCAGGTGGCCGCCGATGCCGTAGGCCGCTCCCGTGCTTCTGTATCCAATCTGTTACGTCTGCTGGAACTGGAACCGGCTACCCGGCGCTTACTGGAAAACGGCGATCTGGAAATGGGTCATGCCCGTGCTCTGCTGGCTTTAAAAGGGGAAGAACAAAGCTATACGGCCCGTCATGTGGTCAGTAAAGGGCTGTCTGTTCGGGAAACCGAACGACTGATTAAGAAAATTCTTAATCCCAGGGAAAAGCAGGAAAAGAAAGACGATCCCAATATTATTAATTTACAAAAGAATTTGACTGACAAGCTGGGTGCGCGGGTGATTTTTCAGCACGGTAAAAAAGGCAATGGTAAAATGGTGATTCACTATAATAGTATTGATGAACTGGAAGGCATACTGGCCCATATAAAATAGAAAAAATGATTAATCCAATATGACAAAGCGGTTTTATCAACTATAATCTGAAAATACACTAAATATACCTGAAACTATAAAATAAGAAATATTAATCGGTGTTCACTCATACCTATAATGGGATAAATATTAGAATATCGTTAATTTCATTGATCTAAGGCAATATTAACTTTATAATTCGCTGCACTGTACGTTATACGACCTGGCTATGCTTGAATAGCCCGAAACAGGCAGGTAAAGAAAAATGAGTTTTGCAACTGTAGTCATGCGTCGAGTGGTACGCAGACTGTTTATTATACAGCTGGCACTGACTCTGATTATTGCTCTGAGTTACCTGACATTTCAAAGTTTAAATGGATTTTTTGCCGCAATATATGGTGGCAGTATTACTCTGGCAGGCACACTGTTAATGGCCTGGCGGATTAGTCGCGCCGGTGAAGCTGGTTCTAAAGAGAAGCAGCAGGGTTATATAGAAATCTACGCCGGTGTGGTGCAAAAGTTTATTTTAACTCTGGTTCTGATGGCAATTGGAATGGGTGTTTTAAAACTGGATCCCCTGGCGGTTCTGGTTGGTTTTGCTGTAACCCAGTTCAGTTTCGTTGCCAATAAAGTAGATACCCGATATCAGTCCTGAACGATATAGACAAGTTCTGAAGCAGACTGACAGAAAAGAATTTATTAAAATCTTGGAGATGTAACTGTGAGTAGCTCTACTGCTAATGAAGCAAGCGGCCCAAGCGCCGTCGAGTATATTCAGCATCACTTGCAAAATAACAGCATTGGTGACGGGGGTTTCTGGGTGCTTAACCTTGATACCCTGTTCTACAGCTGGTTATTAGCCGGAGTGCTGATGTACATTGCCTGGAAAATGGGCAAATCTATGACTGCCGACACTCCCTCAGGCGGTCAGAATGTATTAGAAGCCATTGTTGAATTCGTTCAGCAGCAAATCAAAGATATTTTCCCTGGAAGCAATCCGCTGATCGGGCCCCTGGCCTTGACCATCTTTATGTGGGTATTCCTTATGAATGCCATGGATCTGGTTCCCGTGGATTTACTCCCCTCACTGGGTCAACTGGTGGGTATCCATTATATGAAAGTGGTGCCGACCACTGATTTAAGTACCACCTTTGCCCTGGCACTGTCCGTTTTTGCCCTGATTATTTTCTATAATATTAAAATCAAGGGGCCGATTGGCTACCTTAAAATGTTCCTGTTTCACCCTTTTGGCAAATATTTAATACCGGTCAATATTATTATGACTGCGATTGAAGAGATTGCCAAACCCGTCAGCCTGGGTCTGCGTTTATTCGGAAACATGTTTGCCGGAGAACTGATCTTTCTGCTGATTGCACTTTTAGGCGGAGCGTCTCTACTTGGACTCTTACCGCAGGTGGCACTGGGCACCGTCTGGGCAATTTTCCATATTCTGGTTATTACTCTACAGGCCTTTATCTTTATGCTGCTTACCATTGTGTACCTGGGCATGGCGCATCAGGATATGGAAGAGCATTAAACTAAAACACACGTTATAACGAATTCAAAAACTTTAAACATTTAAACTTTAAAACTTAGGAGAAACTAATGGAAGCAATGGCTTTAGTTTATGGTTACACAGCAATCGCAGTAGGTATTATTCTGGCTGCGGCCGGTCTGGGTTCAGCACTGGGTTGGGGCTTAATCTGTTCCAAATTCCTGGAAGGTATTGCCCGTCAACCTGAAATGCGTCCTCAGTTAATGGGTCAGATGCTGTTTACTGGTGGTCTGATGGAAGCATTTCCAATGATCGTTCTGGGTATGGCAATGTGGTTTGTATTTGCGAATCCGTTTGCTGATGCTGTTAAAGCCTCTGTTGGCGGTTAATAGACTGTTTTTGACGTACTTTTGATGTATATAGTAACAGTACGAAACAAACGTATTAACTTAACAAACAACAGGAATTAGGCGATGAGCATTACCGCAACCCTGATAGGCCAGATAATAACCTTTGCGATATTGGTCTGGTTCATAGGTAAATATCTCTGGGGTCCAATGACCCAGATGATGGACGATCGTAAAAAGCGTATTGCCGATGGTCTTGCTGCTGCTGAGCGTGGTATTCACGAGCAGGAGCTGGCAGAGCAAAAAGCAGCTCAACATATTAAAGAAGCCAAAGAGCAGGCAGCAGAAATTCTTGCTCAGGCACAGAAACGTGCGGCGGAAATAATAGAAGAAGCTAAAATTGATGCCAAGGCCGAAGGTGAACGTCTGATTACCGCCGCAAATGCTGAGATAGAACAGGAAGTGAATCGTGCAAAAGAAGCACTGCGAGCAGAAGTGGTGGATATCACCGTAGCGGCAGCCGGCAAGATCATCAAGAAAGAGATCGATGCCAAAGCACATGGCGAATTATTAAAAGATGTCGTCGGGCAACTCTAATTTAAGAGAACAAGGATTAAATAATGGCAGAAACAAGCACATTAGCAAGACCTTATGCTCAGGCAATCTTTTCTCTGGCACTTGCCGATAACAATCTTAAAGCATGGTCTGACAAGCTGGCTCTTTTAAAAGAAGTAGCTTCGAATGAAACCATGGCCGAAGTGATTTCCAGTCCCGATGTATCAGATAAACAGGTCCTGGATCTGTTTAAGGATATCTGTAAGGACGGGCTGGATGAGCAGGGTATGAATTTCCTAAAACTGGCTGCTGAAAATGGCCGTCTGGACATCATTCCCGAGATAGCCGATATGTTTGAAGCACTGCGTGCTGAAGCAGAAGGCAGTATCGAAGCTCAGGTTATTTCTGCTTATGCTGTCAATGCAGCACAGAAAAAAAGCATAGCAGAAGCACTGAAAAAGAAACTCGGCCGTGATGTGACCATTACCACTAAAACCGATAAGTCTTTATTGGGTGGGGTCATCATTCGCGCAGGCGACATGGTTATTGACGGTTCAGTAAAAACACAACTGGAAAAAATTACCCATGCCCTGATGAGCTAGGTAAATAACCCTGGCAAGTCAGAACAAGAGGATTAAAAAATGCAATTAAATCCATCAGAAATCAGCGACCTGATCAAAAGTCGTATAGAAAATTTTGATGCAACAACCGAAGCGAATACAGAAGGTACCGTAGTCAGTCTGACTGATGGTATTGCTCTGATCCACGGTTTAAGTGATGTGATGTCCGGTGAAATGATTGAGTTTCCCGGCAATACATTTGGTATGGCACTGAACCTGGAACGTGACTCAGTCGGTGCTGTGGTTTTAGGTGACTATAAACACATTTCTGAAGGCGACAAGGTTAAATGTACTGGTCGTATTCTGGAAGTACCGGTAGGTGAAGCCTTATTAGGGCGGGTCGTTGACTCTCTGGGTAACCCCATAGACGGCAAAGGTCCAATCGATGCCAAAGAAACTTCTCCCATTGAAAAAATCGCTCCCGGGGTAATTTCCCGTCAGTCCGTTGATCAGCCGGTACAGACCGGTCTAAAGTCAGTGGATGCTATGGTGCCTATTGGCCGTGGTCAGCGTGAGCTGATTATTGGTGACCGCCAGACCGGTAAAACAGCCGTTGCGGTCGATGCCATTATCAATCAGAAAGATTCCGGTATTAAATGTATCTATGTAGCCGTCGGCCAGAAAGCCTCTTCCATTGCCGCCGTTGTGCGCAAACTGGAAGAATTCGGCGCTATGGAAAATACCATTGTCGTTGCGGCAACTGCTTCCGATGCAGCGGCTATGCAATATATTGCACCTTACTCCGGTTGTGCCATGGGTGAATATTTCCGTGACCGGGGTGAAGATGCGCTGATTATTTATGATGACTTAACCAAGCAGGCCTGGGCTTATCGTCAGGTTTCCCTGTTATTACGTCGTCCACCAGGCCGTGAAGCCTATCCGGGTGATGTCTTCTATCTGCATTCCCGTCTGCTGGAACGTGCCTCACGTGTCAGTGCCGAGTTTGTCGAAAAAGCCACAGACGGCAAGGTGAAAGGTAAAACCGGTTCATTAACCGCTCTGCCGATTATTGAAACCCAGGCCGGTGACGTATCCGCTTTCGTACCAACTAACGTAATTTCCATTACCGATGGTCAGATTTTCCTCGAAACCGATCTGTTTAACTCCGGTATCCGCCCTGCAATTAATGCCGGTCTGTCCGTATCCCGTGTCGGTGGTGCTGCACAGACCAAGATCATTAAGAAACTGGGCGGCGGTATTCGTCTTGACCTGGCACAGTATCGTGAACTGGCGGCTTTTGCTCAGTTTGCTTCAGATCTGGATGAAGCCACCCGTAGCCAGATTGAACGTGGTCAGCGGGTAACCGAATTAATGAAGCAGACCCAGTATTCACCTTATAGTATTGCTCAAATGGCGGTTTCCCTGTTTGCAGCCACTAAAGGCTTTCTGGATGATATCGATGTGGATAAAATTGTCGATTTCGAAGATGCTCTGCAGGATTATATGAAGGCCAACCATGCTGATTTAATGGCTAAAATTAATGAGTCGGGTGACTACAATGATGAAATTGAATCCGCTCTGAATGATGCAGTAACTGCATTCAAATCCAATAGCAGCTGGTAACAGGAGAACTGAGTATGGCAAGCGGAAAAGAAATTCGTAGTCAGATCAGCAGTATTAAAAATACGCAGAAAATCACCAGCGCCATGGAAATGGTTGCCGCCAGTAAAATGCGTCGGGCACAGGATCGCATGAGTGCGTCCCGTCCCTATGCAGAAAAAATGATCGATGTGGTGCGCCACCTGGCTTATGCCCATACGGAATACAAACATCCGTATCTGCAGGAGCGGGAAGCAAAACGGGTCGGGTATATAATTATCTCATCCGATCGCGGTTTATGCGGTGGCCTGAACACCAATCTGTTTAAAGAAGCCATTGCAGATATGAAAGCCAGCAGTGACCAGGGTCTGGAAATTGACCTCTGTGTTATCGGCTCCAAGGCCAGTGCTTTTTTTAAGCGTGTCGGCGGAAATATTGTTTCACATACGGAGCATCTGGGTGATGAGCCCAGTCTGGAAGATTTAATCGGCAGCGTCAAAATTATGCTGGATGCTTATACTGAAGGCAAAATTGATCGCTTGTTTGTGGTATTTAATAAATTTGTTAACACCATGACACAGCAGCCGATTGTTGCACAGGTTTTGCCTATAGCGGTTGCTCCGGCAGAAGGTCACAAACGGGTCCGTTACCACGAAACGTCTGAAGATGATAATCATGCCAATATGAAATATCACTGGGACTATATCTATGAACCTGATGCCGAAGTGGTGATTGATGCATTGCTGATGCGTTACATAGAATCTCTGGTTTATCAGGGTGTGGTTGAGAATCTGGCCTGTGAGCAGTCGGCCCGAATGGTTGCCATGAAGAGCGCAACCGATAATGCAGGTGACATGATAGATGATCTGCAGCTTGTCTATAACAAGGCAAGACAGGCGGCCATTACTCAGGAACTGTCCGAAATTGTAGCCGGTGCAGCTGCCGTATAGAATTAAGCTTTGAAGAGGAACTAAAAAATGAGTTCAGGAAAAATTGTCCAGATTATTGGTGCGGTAGTTGACGTGGAGTTTCCACGTGATGCACTGCCCAAAGTCTATGACGCAGTAATCGTCACAGAAGCAGAACTTACTCTGGAAGTTCAGCAGCAGTTAGGTGACGGCATTGTCCGCTGTATTGCCATGGGCAGTACTGATGGTATTAAACGCGGCCTGGAAGTGACACCCACCGGCGCCCCAATTTCAGTCCCAGTGGGAACAGAAACCCTGGGCCGTATTATGGACGTGCTGGGTAACCCCATTGATGAAAAAGGCGATGTGGGTGAAAAGAAACGCGCTTCGATTCACCGTGCAGCACCGGCCTATGAAGAACTGGCCGCAGCCACCGAGCTGCTGGAAACTGGTATTAAGGTAATCGATCTGGTCTGTCCTTTTGCCAAGGGCGGTAAGGTCGGTCTGTTCGGTGGTGCTGGTGTGGGTAAAACCGTTAATATGATGGAACTTATCCGTAATATTGCGGCAGAACACAGTGGTTATTCAGTATTTGCCGGTGTGGGTGAACGTACCCGTGAAGGTAATGACTTCTATCACGAAATGAAAGAGTCCAATGTACTGGATAAAGTTGCACTGGTTTATGGTCAGATGAATGAGCCGCCAGGAAACAGACTGCGGGTAGCCCTGACTGGTCTGACCATTGCGGAAGGTTTCCGTGACGAAGGTAACGACGTACTGCTCTTTATTGATAATATTTATCGTTATACCCTGGCCG
This sequence comes from Gammaproteobacteria bacterium, assembly GCA_027076245.1. GTDB lineage: Bacteria > Pseudomonadota > Gammaproteobacteria > GRL18 > GRL18 > JANELJ01. The sequence continues at coordinate 2,572 of JALTKC010000422.1, read as the reverse complement.
GTACCGAAGTATCCGCGCTGCTGGGTCGTATGCCGTCTGCGGTGGGTTATCAGCCTACCCTGGCAGAAGAAATGGGTGCTCTGCAGGAACGAATTACTTCGACTAAAGTCGGTTCCATTACCTCCATTCAGGCGGTTTATGTACCTGCGGATGACTTGACTGACCCCTCTCCTGCGACGACCTTTGCTCACCTTGATGCAACAGTAGTACTGTCTCGTCAGATTGCTGAACTGGGTATTTATCCTGCAGTGGATCCACTGGACTCCACTTCCCGTCAGCTGGATCCGCAAATTGTCGGCAATGAACACTATGAAGTAGCTCGCGGTGTACAGTCCACGCTGCAGCGTTATAAAGAACTGAAAGATATTATTGCCATTCTCGGTATGGATGAACTGTCAGAAGACGACAAGCTGATTGTAAGCCGTGCACGGAAAATACAGCGCTTCCTGTCCCAGCCATTCTTTGTGGCCGAGGTCTTTACCGGTACGGCAGGCAAGTATGTTAGCCTGAAAGATACCATTCGAGGCTTTAAGGAAATTGTTGAAGGTACCCATGACAATATTCCAGAGCAGGCATTCTATATGGTCGGCGGTATTGAAGAAGTACTTGAAAAGGCTAACGCTGTTTAAGGAGAACTGTCATGGCAATGACCATGAAATTAAACATTGTCAGTGCTGAAAAAGAGATTTTCTCTAATTTGGCCGAGATGGTGATTGTTCCAGGTGCAATGGGTGATCTGGGGATTTTACCCCAGCACTCCCAGTTATTATCTACGCTGAAAGCCGGTGAAGTCATTATTACCGAGCAGGGTGGCAATCAGGAGTCTATCTTTATATCCGGTGGACTGCTGGAAGTTCAGCCTCATGTGGTGACTATTCTTTCAGATACGGCACTGCGTGCCAGCGATCTGGATGAAAATGCTGCCAGAGAGGCAAAAGAACGTGCTGAACAGGCTTTGAAAGATCAGGAATCGGGCATTGATTTTGCCAAGGCGGAAGCCTCACTGGCAGAAGCCATTGCACAGCTTAAGCTGATTGATAAAATGCGCAAAAAACGCAAAGGTCATTAATAACGCTCAGGCTGTCGATAGGTAAGAAACAAAAAGGTCGTATTCTAAAATACGACCTTTTTGTTTGGAGCTTCTGAATATTTAGAGAAAAATATTTAGAAAACAGTTATTTGGTTAAAAACTCAGAATAATAACTGCTGAGTAATTCACTTTTTTTGGGTTTTTGCATTAAAAACTCCAGTTCTTTATCAGAAACAGGCCTACCTGTTTGTTCTTTATCAGTCGCGATTGCATTATCGAATTCTTTATAATAATTATCTAAAACCATTGAAGAAGTTTTTACATCATGATCGATAGCAAGCGCATCAGAATACGTTGTGCCAGAAATAAAAAAACTGAATGTTAACCCAATTATATAAACAATAATTTTGTATAACATTACTATGTCCTAATTGAACTATATTATTGTTTATTAATATATGCCTGATTGTTTAAAAGATCAAGGGATTTATCCTACAGGTTTAGGGAAAACCCTAGGTTTGTGACATAAAGCACTTAAATGTAAGACAAATCTCATGTTAATTAAAGCAAATAAAAACGATAATTGAGTGCTATAGTATCAACCTAAATAAAGTAGCGGTTCTGATAAACGATTATAGAGAGAAATCAATGTCCCAAAGCTCCACTCCTGCGAAACCCCTTCAGGTAATCATCCTTGCAGCCGGAAAAGGCACCCGAATGTATTCCAGTCTGCCCAAAGTTTTACACTTACTGGCCGGTAAACCGCTGGTTCAGCATGTTATAGACAGTGCCCGAAAACTGGATGCCCAGGATATTACACTGGTTTACGGTCATGGCGCGGAACAGGTCAAAAATAGTATAAGTGATCCGCACTTAAACTGGTGTGAACAGGCTGAACAACTGGGTACCGGCCATGCTGTGCAGCAAGCTGAACAATATATTAAGGATCAGGCGAATGTATTAATCCTCTATGGTGATGTGCCCCTGTTAAGTATCACCACCCTGGAAAAGTTGATTGCCGCAAAACAGAATCAGGCTCTGGCATTGTTAACCTCCGTGCTGGATAAGCCGACCGGTTATGGACGGATCGTGCGGGATAGCAATAACCGCATCCAGAAGATTGTGGAAGAAAAAGACGCTACAGATGAAATCCGAACCATTAGAGAAATTAACAGCGGTGTGATGGTGGTTGACGGCAACCGGCTGAAAACCTGGCTGCAGAAAATTGATAATAACAATGCCCAGGGAGAATATTATCTGACTGATTTAATTGAACTGGCGGTACAGGAAGGTGAAACTGTTAACAGCTATATTGTACCGGACAGTAAGGAAATAGAAGGTATTAATAATAAGCTGCAACTGGCTGAGCTGGAGCGGGCATATCAAAGAATTCAGGCAGAAAAATTAATGACCTATGGGGTAACCTTAAGGGATCCGGCTCGTTTTGATTTACGCGGCCAGCTTAAAACCGGTCGGGATGTCATTATCGATATTAATGTCATTATTGAGGGAGACTGCAGTATTGGCAGCAATGTGAGCATT
>JALTKC010000421.1 GCA_027076245.1 Gammaproteobacteria bacterium | reverse complement strand
GAGGAAATAAGCACCACATCATCCGGCTGTAGATTGGCCTGCATAACAATCTTATTGGCGGAGGTGGTGCCATTGGTAACAAAATAAGTATATTGAGACTTAAATGCACGTGCTGCCTTATTCTGAGCCTGAGAAATAGAGCCTTTAGGATCCATCAGTGAATCCATCCCGCCCAGAGTCGAGGAGGTTTCTGCTGCAAAAATATTCTCACCGTAAAAATCCATAACATCATTTATCCACAGTGAGTTAGTTATGGATTGCCCCTGAGAAATAGGCAGGGCATGGAAAGCCCCTTTAGGTTTGGAGGCATAATTTCTCAGTGCATCAAAGAAAGGTGTACAACAGCGTTGTTCAACAGCCGTTATAATGTGCTGATGTAAATCAGCAAACAAATTAAAGCCCGTAAATACCCGGTCAAATTCATTATAATAAGGTTCCGACAGGGGTAATTCAGTAATAAAAAAATGATCGAGTTCTGGTCGTAAAGCCTGTAGTGTTTCTTTTAGGACAAACTCTGTTTCCCTGGTTTCTATACTCACCTGTTCCTGAGTAGTAGTACTATTATTATGTGCAAAGTCATAAAAGGATCTATCCAGAATTGAACTGAAGTTATCAGTCAGCTGAGAATTGTCCCTGCTGTTCTTATCCGCACAAGATTTAATACCGGATAAATAAATACAGACCTGTATTGCCGGATTGGATAACACGGCAATAAGCGCATCCTCATAATTATTAACCATAACAAAGTCATAAATATAAGGGTCATGGGGTGATTTGAACCCGGCCAGAGCATTACGATAATAGAGTTCATACTCCTGCGGATCCGGATGAACAATCAGGACTTCAAAATAAACTTTCTGTTTTTTTTCCTGCCTGTCTCTGGCAAAACCTGGTGATAACCGGCTTATCTGAGGCTTATCCAGGTTAGTCAGATTGGTGTAAAAAGGAATAAATTCCTGCTTGCGATACTCCTGCGTTTCCAGTGAATATAAAACATTCTGAGCCAGCAGTTCAAAAGCAAAAAAATCTTTCTGAATCAAATAGTCAGACAGGCGTAACATAACCTCCTGACCGGGATAAGCATAATAGCTTTCAAAGTTTTTTAGCTGAGTCAGTCTGTCTGTAATAACATTTTGCTGTCTGCTCTTAACATCCTCGCACAATGCCTGCCATAAGCTCAGCCGTTCATGTTCAAGATCAAACATTTTAGAAATATGCATAATTACTCTGGATTTTTTTCATTTTTTACGGTCTTATTTCTTTATTGCCAGTAATACCTGCCGCGCAGAAACATTTTCCGGATCCAGTATTAATACATCCTGCATAATAGCCCGGGCAGAAGGCCAGTTATCCTGTTCAAAATACAATAGCCCCAACTCAGTTAAAAACAGTGTATCGCTGGGATACAGTGCCAGTATTTTTTTAAGTAGTTTTTCAGACAGTTCTGTTTTACCCGTTTTTCTTAAGGCGTGAGCCAGTCGCAGATTTCCAAAGTAATTATAGTAGTCCACTTTCAGTACCTGATAACCAATTTTAGTGACTTCTTTATACTGCTCTGACAAAATATAAACATACATCAGCCCCAGCTTAGGGGTAATAGAGTTGGGCAACACCTGTACAGCTTTTTTATAATGACTGACCGCATTTTTATATTGCTTATTTAAAGTATATAAGTGAGCCAGACGATTATTTACCGTATAGGTGTCCGGGTACTGGCTGTAAACCAGTTGAATAGCCTTAATAGCATCTTCAATATTACCGGAGGTTTCATAGCGGTATGATGTATAATACGCTTTAGATATCTCTTTATAGGATAATTCTGCCGCTACCACATTACATGAAAATCCTGTGGCAAATACTATCCCTGTTAGCATTAAAAAATTAAAAACTTTATTCATTACTGAGTGCATCCTTAACTTCATTATTGGTTTCCAGGCTTTCATTTCCCGTATTAACCAGTCGGTAATCCCCTACTCTGATTTCCTTAAATTTTAAAACTGGGTCCAGTTCCACTTCAGTGTCCAGTTGAATATCAAAAAAAGAATTACGGATCTGCCCCTTCACCAAGGTATCTTTTTCAAAATAATAGCGAGCCTGAGTATTTATCCATTCATGGTTAATGGTATTGAGCAAACTGCTTATAAATTGCCTGGGTTTATCGAGTAAACTGCTGTTATTAATGGTATCCGTCCAGTCATAATGACCGGTATAAGAAATAGGTAAGGTTGATAGTGCCAAATAAATCAATTTGAGATAAGGGTCATCCCCTTCTATGGAATAGCAAAAATAATTACCATACTGCTTACCAAAATAAAGCCGGCCTTTAGTCGTTTCAAAATAGGTATATAATGTGGCAGACATTTTTACCTTAAAACTAAAACTGTCAACCTGACTATTATTTTTATATACCTGATAATGATACACATCATCCAGAACAAAGTTTGTGACCTGATCATAAAACAGGTTAAATTCACAGGCACAGACCGGTAAGTTTTTTTCCGGCAGACCATGGGTAATAAAATGTCCGGACTGTGCATAATTAACAAAAACAAAGGGCATGGTTGGAGCCGTGGGAAATGTACTGCTTTGTATCTGAATATGCAGGTGCGGCTGAGGAGAATTACCCGAATTACCGCATTTTGCCAGTGCCGTTCCAACACTGACCGCCTGACCTTCAAAGACTATAATGGATTCTGCGGCCAGATGTGCCAGACGAACGTAAAAGCCTCGATCATCCTGAATAATGATTTCATTACCCCAGGGGTTTATGGTATCAACAGAGCCGATAATATTATCCGGTAAATAATTAACCACCCGTACTACCTTGCCATTAACCGGTGACAGAATATCCTGGCCATAACAATAATACTCATTCAGATAATTCCCCTGATTGGCATAGGTTTTACCATTGTCATCCGCTATTACAAAATCATAAGCGTATTTATACAAGCCCTGATGCGTCCATTTGTCATCAAAGCCCTGCCAGACGTACCAGTTTCCCGAAAAAGGTATTGACAGAGCATAAGGCGTTGTTACAAAACGTGACTTATTGGCAATAAAATAATCAAGATTCTGCTCAGGATTACCTATAAAAAAAACGGTACGATTGGGATAATTTAATAAATAAAAGGTATAAATTAAACTCAGGGTAACCAGTGTAAAAGGCAGGGTAAATATGGGCAGACCATATTGTGACCAGAAAACATGGCCGGCACTGGATATTAAAGTGGAAACCGCCACACCAATCAGAGCTATCATGGTACTGTTTAAAGAAGGTATAGTAAAAATACCGCCAATGGCCATGGCAATAAGAATGTAGTTAAAACTGCTGATATCCTGAGATGCGGCTACTACAGAACCTGTAAAAAACCCATAAATAATCATAC
>JALTKC010000420.1 GCA_027076245.1 Gammaproteobacteria bacterium | reverse complement strand
ACTGGACATTGCCCCTTACCTGGGTATGCCGTCACAAAACCTGCTGGTGGTGGACAAAGAGGGCAGGATTGGCTGGACCATTGCCGGTATGATACCGCAGCGAAAACTATCGCCCCGGCCTGTACATGAGTCTGACTGGAGTGGTTATCTGCCGGCCAAAGACTATCCCCGCGTGGTTCAACCGGACAGCCACCGGCTCTGGACAGCCAATAATCGCCTGTTTGGTGGTAATATTCAGCAGATTATTGGTGATAAGGGGGGGGATCTGGGTGCCAGAGCCCAGCAGGTACGTGATGATCTAAAAGCAGCAGAATCGTTTAAGGAAACAGATTTTCTGGCGATTCAACTGGATACCAGAGCACTGTTTTTACAACGCTGGAAAACCCTGTTAAGAGAAACCATCAGAGATTCTGATATTACCGCCTTTATTCGCATGGCTGAAATACTCGACGCTGAACCGAATATGAAGGCCAGTTCAGACTCGGTTGCCTATGGACTGGTCAGGGATTTTCGAAACTCGGTCGTGGAAGGCACCGTTGGCTGGCTGTTTAATGCCCTGGAAAAACAGTATCCGCAGTGGTTTCTGCGCTCTAAAGTGGATGGCAAAGTCGAGTACCCGGTATGGGCTTTAATCAGCCAGAAACCGAAGGTTCTAATACCCCCAGGTTATCCTTCCTGGGAAGAATTTCTGCTGGCCATGGCTCATCAGGCTTACCAGAAAACCACTGACAATGGCAAACACTTTATCCAGCAGCAGAGCTGGGGTAAGCGCTACAAAATTGATATTAGACATCCATTAAGCATCGCCCTTCCCGGCCTGGGGCTATTGCTGGATATGCCGGAAGATCCTTTAAGCGGTGATGATGATATGCCTAAGGTATTAAAAAGCCACTTCGGTGCTTCCATGCGCATGGTGGTCTCCCCCGGCCATGAAAAGCAGGGAATTTTCCACATGCCCACAGGCCAGAGCAGCCACCCCTTATCGCCCTATTATGCCAGAGGCCATAAAGACTGGGTCAAAGGCCGTCCAACACCCTTTTTACCGGGAGAAACCGAGTGGACTTTGAAGTTACAGGCTGTTGAATAATTGTATATTATTTATCAGTAAAAATTGGACAGGCTTAAAGGCCATATTCAATGGTCATCAATATGGCTGACTTATGTTTGTAAGCTCCTGCAAATCGGCAAGCATAACCATTTAATTTAATTTTTTCATTGGTTACTGCTCTGTGAAACTGGCTAAGAAATTTTCTTAGCTAGCCTTTTGAAATTAAAGCGGAGCCGCCCACCAACTGAGTAATAAGAATTTTCATATCATGGTTGCATTTATCAATGGCGTTTAGAGCCATTTCCAGTGCAACAATTGTTTGTTGATTTATATGCGCTTTTTTTCTTTCTATAGTGTTGTCAGAAAACAGAATTCTGATTATATCCGCGACTTTATCCTTTTCATCTAATGTTAAGGGTAAACTCATTGTAATGCTCCTTTTACAATCAGATTAATAAATTCTTTCTTGTTAATATTGTCAGAAATGATGGTTGTAAAGTAATCTTTTTGATTGGTGTTTACAATAAATGCAAAGTTTTGTGGCGTGTTAATTAGGAAAAAAACAGTTTTATTTTTATGTGTTAAATAGAATGCATGACTGTGTTCATCCGGTGACAGCATGACTTCTGTTATGTTAGAAATAACTTTAGCAAATTCTTTGTCTGCATCGGTGTTTATTGCCTGTTTCTGAAGGCCAAAAATTATACCGGGTATGTCTGCAATTTTATTGCTTATCATGCTTTGATTATTTTTGAACCCTTCAAGCAATAAGTTTTTTCCAACGGTATTGATTGAAAATGACATTTGTTTTTCACGGTCTAAAATAACGACAGGATCATTATTGGAAGTTAAAATAATAGCATTTTTAAGTTTTTCCAGAGGGATAGTCAGGTGAAGCAGGCCGTTTGATAGTTTAACTGAAGGCTGACTTATTGTTAAATCCAGTGATATTTGCTTTGCTTTTAGTTCCATTGCAGAAATATTTGCAGAGGAAAGCAATAACAAGCAAAAATTTAAAATAAGATATTTCATGAATAACATTCCATTGTTTATAGGATTTTCCTAATATTTGATGTGAAATGCTAACAAAATAACTTTTTTGTGTAAATAAAACGTTTTTTGAAGTTACAATCTATTTTAAATTATGGCCAGAACTGGGCGTACTATGATGACAGCTAATGCAGATTAATCAGCCCGGCTGTTTGCGCTTCTTCCTTATCAAGAATTTTTTCCTCTACTGCACGCCAGACCCCGTCTTCCTCTTTGGCCAGTACAACCAGTAACGGGTTTTCATGTTTCTCACCGGTGTTATCAGTCAAATACTCCATTGCTGTAAATTTTATCAGGCTGTCGGATTCCGCTTTGACCGAGTTCAGATAGTAGCTTAATGAAGTCACAAAGCCGCTGGTGAATTGCTCCTGTACCTGTTTTAACCAGAAGTTGTAATCCACTACATCATGGTTAGCCAGGCCAAATACCTGCACTTTCCGGGATATCAGGTTCATATGCCCTTCCAGGTCACGTTTCTCCAGAGTTTCGCAACAGGCCCGCGCCCATGCTTTGGCTATTTCACCGGCATCTTTTGTTTCCATTTATCATTCCCACCAATCGTTTAAAAAATTTGAAACGAAGTATGCCAGATATCCTCTGTATGATCCATGAGTGGTGAAAAATAACAAAGTTTGTTGTTTAGGTTGAAAGCCTGTTGAGTAAGCTTATTTTTACCCGGAACAGCCGGGGGCACAATGTTCCCTGGTTTCTTTAAGAATGGTCAGGCCGCCGCGGATTACTATGGAAACAATCAGTACGCCGATAATCAGATCCGGCCAGAATGAGCCGGACAGATAGACCAGAAAACCGGCAATGATTACGCCGGTGTTGGCAATAACATCGTTTTTGGAAAAGATCCAGCTGGCTCGCATGTGAATTTCCCCTTCCCTGTGTTTATTAATAATGATCAGGCAGGCAATATTGGCAAACAGGGCAATAAAGGAAATAATAATCATTAAGGCTGACTGAGGCTCATAGCCCATAATGACCCGGCGGCTAATTTCCAGCAGCAGCAAAGTACCCAGGGTGATCTGAAAATAACCGCTGATGCGGGCCGCCTGTTCTTTTTTTGCATAGGCCTTGCCGATGGCATACAGGCTGATGATATACACCAGGGAGTCAGCCAGCATATCAAAGGAGTCAGCAATCAGCCCGGCAGACTGGCCGATAATACCCGCCACCAGTTCCACCACAAACATAATCCCGTTTATGGTTAGCAGGGTATAGAGGATCTGTTTCTGTTCATTATTTTTAACTTCTACTTCGCAGCCGCAACCCGCCATTATATTACCCCTGTTTGCCTGCGGTTT
>JALTKC010000419.1 GCA_027076245.1 Gammaproteobacteria bacterium | reverse complement strand
CTTCAAAATCATGGCCGACATGCTTGTAAAATTCCGCATATTCTTCATCGGTAATTTCACTCTTGGGACGGGTCCACAGGGCGGAAGCATCATTGACTTTTTCATATTCAATGACAGTTTCCTTCTCTTCGTCCTTTTCATCATCCTCTTCGGGGGCAACCTCTTCCTTGAGCATTTCAATTGGTACGGTAATGTGGTCAGAGTACTTACGGATAATGTTTCTTAAACGGAAGCCGTCCAGCAGGTCTTCATCATCTTTTTTCAGGTGCAGGGTAATTTCAGTACCGCGATCTTCTTTTTCAATGGTCTCAATACTGAATTCACCTTCTCCAGTAGATTCCCAGAGAACAGCCTGTTCGGAAGATGCACCCGCACGACGGGTTTTTAAGGTGACTTTATCGGCCACAATAAAGGCGGAATAAAAACCGACACCGAACTGACCAATGGCATTGGCGTCTTTTTTCTGATCACCGGTCAGAGATTCCAGAAACTGGCGGGTACCGGATTTGGCGATAGTACCAATATTTTCCACCACTTCATCACGGGACATACCAATACCATTATCAGAGATGGTAATGGTTTTAGCATCCTTGTCATAATCGACACGAATTCTTAAATTAGTATCATCTTCATATAATTTACTTTCGCTGATGGCTTCAAAGCGCAGCTTGTCTATGGCATCTGAGGCATTGGAAATAAGCTCTCTTAGAAAAATCTCTTTATTGCTGTAAAGCGAGTGGATCATCAACTTAAGCAGTTGATTGACCTCTGTCTGAAAGCCCAGTGTTTCCTTATGTGCTTCAACACTCATGCATTTTCCCCTTAGAAATTAGTGTTTTAATATATAAATTGGGTTATTTATTGCTCTTTTTCTTTGCAGCTAACATAAGTAAAAACTGTTAAAAACTGAATAAAAAAGCAACAAATAGAATAATGTTAGAAAAAGTGGGGCTAAATTCAGTCATTTCAAGGCTTTTTATAAGGAATTTTCGGTATCCTGTTCGAATACTTACCATTAATTAGTTATTATATCCCTCAAATTTATAACCCTGTTCAGATAAGGAACTGCCCATGACGCTTAAGACCGTTACCACTACCCCCTATGATGATCAAAAACCCGGTACATCGGGCCTTAGAAAGAAAGTCAGCCATTTTCAGCAGACCCATTATCTGGAAAACTTTGTGCAGGCTGTTTTTGATTCGATTGGCGATTATCAGGGACAAACTCTGGTGCTTGGCGGTGATGGACGTTATTTTAATCTTGAGGCTATTCAGATCATCCTGAAAATGGCGGCTGCCAATGGTTTTGGCAAGGTTCTGGTGGGACAAAACGGCATTTTTTCTACTCCTGCCGCTTCTGTTGTTATCCGAAAATACCAGGCTTTTGGCGGTATTATTCTTTCAGCCAGCCATAATCCCGGCGGTCCTGATGAAGATTTCGGTATTAAATACAATACCGGCAACGGTGGTCCCGCACCGGAAAAAATTACCGATGCCATTTATGCCCGCAGTCAGGTCATTAAACAGTACCAAACACTGGAAAATACGGCCGATATTGACCTGAGCCAGCCCGGTACTTTTGAATTAGAAGGTATGCCGATACAGGTCATGGACTCAGTATCTGATTATGCTCAGTTAATGGCTGATATATTTGATTTTGACGCGATAAAAACCCTGTTCAGCAAAGGCTTTAGCCTCTGTTTTGATGCCATGCATGCCGTTACTGGCCCTTATGCTATTGAAATTCTTGAAAACCAGCTCGGTGCTGCCAGAGGCTCTGTCATCAATGGTATTCCCAAAACTGATTTTGGCGGCGGCCACCCCGATCCCAATCTGGTTCATGCCCATGAACTGGCTGAACTCATGTTTTCTGATAAGGCCCCGGATTTTGGCGCCGCCTCAGACGGTGACGGCGACCGCAATATGATTGTGGGTAAAAATATCTTTGTTACCCCCAGCGATTCTCTGGCCATACTGACGGCCAATGCCCATTTAATTCCCGCATATAAAGACAAGTTATACGGCGTTGCCCGTTCCATGCCCACCAGTCAGGCTGCTGATGTGGTGGCAAAAAAACTGGGACTGGATTGTTATGAAACCCCTACCGGCTGGAAATTTTTCGGCAATCTGATGGATGCGCATAAAGTTACCCTGTGCGGAGAAGAAAGTTTCGGCACCGGTTCCAATCATATTCGGGAAAAAGACGGTTTATGGGCAGTATTATTCTGGCTTAATATTCTGGCTGTCCGACAGCAGTCGGTTGCCGATATTGTTGATGAACACTGGCAGGAATACGGCCGAAACTATTATTCCCGCCACGACTATGAGGCGGTAGACAGTGATTCTGCCAATCAGTTAATGAGCTTATTAAGAGATAAGGTGACTACATTAAACGGAACTCAGTTAGGTTCTCTGACAGTCAGTTATAGTGATGATTTCTGTTATACCGATCCAGTGGATCAAAGCATCAGTGAGCATCAGGGCATTCGTATCGGTTTTACCGATGGTTCCCGCATGGTCTTTCGTCTCTCCGGTACCGGCACCTCCGGTGCTACAATCCGTATTTATTATGAAAGTTATGAATCCCGTCCGGATCACATGCATCAGGACACCCAGGAAGCCCTGCAGGAGCTTATTCAGTTGTCACTAAGCCTCAGTCAGCTTAAAGAACTGACAGGCCGTACAGAACCTACTGTAATTACCTGAGGTAAGACGCTTATGTTTACAGGCATTGTACAGGGCACCGCTCCGGTTATTGATATTATCGAAAAAGATAATTTCAGAACACATATTATTGAGCTGGATGATGCTCTGCTGGAAGGCATTAAATGCGGTGCATCCGTTGCCCATAACGGCTGCTGCCTAACCGTAACCCAGATTAACGGCAATCAGCTTGCTTTTGATTTAATGCGGGAAACCCTCAACGTCACCAATCTTGGAGAACTGGCCATTGGCGATCGGGTTAATATTGAACGGGCTGCCCGATATGGGGACGAAATCGGCGGCCATCAGATGTCCGGACATATCCTGTTTACTGCCAGGGTTAAGACAGTGCTCAGAACTGAGAATAATTGCCAGATTGAGTTTCAGATCCCTGCACAATATGGTCGATATATATTCAGCAAGGGCTTTGTTGGTATTGACGGGATCAGTCTGACCATTGGCGATGTGGACAAGTCCCATAAGGACTTTCATTATTTTAATGTCAACCTGATCCCGGAGACTTTACAGAGAACCAATATCGGCACCCGAAAATCCGGTGACCGGATTAATATAGAAATTGATCCGCAAACTCAGGCCATTGTGGAAACCGTTGAACGGATTATGGCGGATAGTCATTTTCTGGAGCAAAATACTATTACAAAATAAATCCATAATAAGTTATGGCTAAAAACTGAGTAAAATATTACTCATTCATC
>JALTKC010000418.1 GCA_027076245.1 Gammaproteobacteria bacterium | reverse complement strand
GATGCTTTACCTATATAAACCAGAAATTTGAAGAGCTGTTTCATATTTCCCGTGAAAAAATTACCGGAAAAACCAATTATGATCTCTTTCCAAAAAGCTGTGCCGATGAGTTTTCCAGAACGGATCAGATGGTATTAAACACAGAAAAAACGCTTACAGTGGAAGAACAGGTACCACAGGATGATGGCATTCATACTTATTTTTCTGTTAAGTTTCCCCTCTATGATCATAATAACAATATCTACGCACTCTGCGGCTTATCCACCGATGTCACTGAACAGAAGAAAACCGAGGCCTCCTTGCGCCGCGCACAGAAAATGGAAGCCATTGGCCAGCTTTCCGGCGGCATTGCTCATGATTTTAATAATCAGCTGGGCGTAGTTATCGGCTACCTGGATTTCCTGAAACAGCATACAGCCAATGAGCCCAAAGCCCGAAAATGGGTGGATACTGCTACCAAAGCAACTCTGCGTTGTATTGATCTGACTCGGCAGCTGCTGGCTTTTTCCCGTAAACAAAACACTGAAACCAGTCAGGTTAATATTAATACCAGCCTGACAGAATTAAATAATATGATCAGCCGCTCCCTGACACCAGAAGTCAGCGTAGAATATTTTCTGGCAGAAAACCTCTGGCTTACAGACATTAACGAAGGTGAATTTCAGGATGCCATTTTAAACCTGGTAATCAATGCCAGAGATGCTATGCCCAGGGGCGGTAAACTGATCCTTGAAAGCAGCAATACCTTTCTGGATAACGACTTTTCTTCTGATATTGCTGATTTTTCTGAGGTTCAGCCCGGTGAATATGTGCAGTTAATGCTCAGTGATACCGGCAGCGGTATGGATGAAGAGACCCTGGAACATCTTTTTGAACCCTTTTTTACCACCAAACCCAAAGACAGGGGAACCGGTCTCGGCATGGCTATGGTGTACGGCTTTGTAAAACGTTATAAAGGCTATATCAAAGTCTATTCTGAACCCGGTACGGGCACCACCATTCGAATCTATCTGCCACGCAGCACCAGCGACCATGTCATACAGCAGGACTCCTCAACAGGCGAATTACCCAGAGGCAGTGAGACTGTGCTGATTGTGGATGATGAACCTGAATTACTGCAGCTGGCCCGACATTATCTGGATGATCTGGGCTATAAAACCTGGACGGCAGAAAATGCCCGCCAGGCTTTAGAGCTTCTGCAACAGCATTCCATAGATATTATGTTCAGTGATGTGGTTATGCCAGGCGGTATGAATGGCTATGAACTGGCGCAGGCAGCTATAAACCAGAAGCCAGATCTGAAAATACTGCTGACCTCCGGCTTTACCTCTAAAACCATGACACATAACGGTCTGGAAAAATTTGCGGCCAGTCTGCTCAGCAAACCTTATCTGAAAACTGAACTGGCCCTGCGTATTCGGCAGATTCTGGATGAAAAGGAGAGCTCATGAAACCGCAGCTGATTGTTATTGACGATGAAGCCGATCTGGGCTCACTGGTCTGTGACGTAGCAGAACAGAGTGGTTTTGATGTCAGCCAGTACACCAGCGCCCGGCATTTTATGCAACAGTATGATAATTGTGCTGATGTTATCGTACTGGATCTGATGATGCCCGATATTGACGGTATTGAAGTGATCCGTTTTTTATCTCAACAGCAATGTACAGCACAGATTATTTTAATGAGCGGCTTTGATTCCTCTGTACTACATTCAGCTCAGAAACTGGCTGGTGAAAGAGGGCTGTCCTTTGCCGGCAGTCTGACCAAGCCATTTCGTTTACCACAGCTTATGGAACTGCTGGACAGTCTGGAAATAAAAACCCGCAGTCATTCTCCCAGAACGATTATTGATCCCCCCAGTGCAAATGAACTGAAACTGGCAATTGAAAATGATGAACTGACCGTTTTTTTTCAGCCCAAGGTCAGCCTCAATGGTGACCAGAAAGCGGCCGCAGAAGCTCTGGTTCGATGGCAGCACCCCGACCACGGACTGCTGACACCAGATTATTTTATTGATACGGCAGAGCAGAATGATCTAATTGACTCCCTGACCTGGGTGGTACTGCGTCAGGTTATGTCACAATGCAGCCAGTGGCATGATCAGGGGCTGGGGGTACAGGTTGCGGTCAATATGTCCGCCCATACATTAAAGGAGCTGAATCTGCCGGAACAGATCGGCAATATGCTGCAGCAGTATGCTCTGGATCCTTCACATCTGGTACTGGAAGTAACAGAAACAGCCCTGATGGAAGAGTTAATTAAATCACTGGATATTCTTACCCGTTTACGCATGCGTGGCATCCGCCTGTCCATTGATGACTTCGGTACCGGTTATTCCTCTTTAATCCAGCTCTACCGGGCACCGTTTTCAGAAATTAAAATTGACCGCTCTTTTGTCTCTGAAATGGATAATGACCGGGAGGCCGCAACCATTGTGCAGACCATTATTGATCTGGGTAAAAACCTGAACATGAAAACGGTCGCTGAAGGCGTGGAAACAGAGGCCTGTAAGGAAAAACTGAAAACCCTGGGCTGTGAACAGGCACAGGGCTATCTGTTTGCCCGACCCATGCCAGCCGGTGAGTTTTTTAAATGGTATCAAAAATATCTGGGCTTATAAGTTTAATTATAACCATTCATACTATTCCCTTAAATTGATTGTTTCAGAATAATAAACCGGTCACGTGCCTGTTGATAAAAACATCCATTAGCCCCACAATAATACTATTGTTTTAACTGATTCAGGTACTCGCTATGACACAACATTATGATTTAATTTCCATTGGCGCCGGCAGCGGCGGTCTTTCAGCAGCAGAACGGGCAGCACAATACGGTAAAAAATGTGCCGTCATTGAAAGTAATGAGGTGGGCGGTACCTGTGTCAATATCGGCTGCGTACCCAAAAAAGTCATGTGGAATGCCGCTAATATCGCTCATGCCATTCAGAATGCGCCAGACTACGGGTTTGATGCCCATAACAACGGACTGAACTGGGACAAGCTGGTTATGCAGCGGGAAAATTACATCGGCGGCATTATCGACTGGTACGGCAATTACCTGGCTGATTCCAATATTGACTATATTGAAGGCAAAGCCCGTTTTGTCGATGCCCACACCCTGGAAGTGGACGGTGAGCATTATACGGCGGATCATATTGTGGTAGCCCCCGGCGGTTATCCTATTGTCCCAGATATACCCGGCGCTGAACTGGGCATGACCTCCAATGGCTTTTTTGAACTGGACGAACAGCCTGAACATATTGCCATTGTCGGCTCCGGCTATATTGCCGTGGAACTGGCCGGCCTGATGAGTGCCCTGGGTAGTCAGGTCACCCTGCTGATCCGCGGCGGTCATGTGCTGGGTAATTTTGATGATATGCTGCAGGGGGCACTGGCCAAGGTACTGCAGGATGATCCCAATCTGGTATTACTGACCACCAC
>JALTKC010000417.1 GCA_027076245.1 Gammaproteobacteria bacterium | reverse complement strand
TGAACGCTGAACGCTGAACGCTGAACGCTGAACGCTGAACGCTGAACGCTGAACGCTGAACGCTGAACGCTGAACGCTGAACGCTGAACGCTGAACGCTGAACGCTGAACGCTGAACGCTGAACGCTGAACGCTAATTCTGGCTTCAATCCCCCCAAAATGGCATAATACCCCTGTTTTTTCAGCAACTCTCATATTTCTACAGGACATCAATTATGGCAATTGTCGAGTTTGACCCGGCGCTTATTAAGCGTTATGACAAGGCAGGACCGCGTTATACCTCCTATCCAACGGCAGTACAGTTCAGTGAAGACTATACTGTAGAGACCTATAAAGAATTTGCTGAAAAATCCAACCACTCTGGCAAAGCACTGTCGCTTTATTTTCATATTCCTTTTTGCGATACGGTCTGTTTTTACTGCGGCTGTAACAAGGTGGTCACCAAGGACCGCTCCAAAGCGGCACCTTATCTGGAGCGGGTGTATAAAGAAATCGCCATGCAGGCGGAATTATTTGATCCGGCACGTAAGGTGGATCAACTGCACTGGGGCGGCGGTACACCAACTTTTATCAGCCATAATGAAATGCGCCAGTTAATGACGGAAACTCGTAAGCATTTTAACCTGCATGATGATGATTCCGGAGAATACTCCATAGAAATTGACCCGCGGGAAGTCAGTCGGGACAGTATTGCTCTGTTAAGAGAGCTGGGCTTTAACCGCATGAGTCTGGGCGTACAGGACTTTAATCCGGCAGTACAGAAAGCCGTTAACCGTATTCAGAGCCGTGAACAGACTATGGCGGCTCTGACAGCAGCGCGGGAAGAAAACTTCAAGTCCATCAGTGTGGATCTGATTTATGGTCTGCCCCTGCAGACAGTAGAGAGCTTTGACAAAACCCTGGATGAGCTGATAGACATCAGTCCTGACCGGGTATCTGTTTTTAACTATGCTCATTTGCCGGAGCGTTTTAAGCCCCAGCGCCGGATTAATGTGGAAGATCTGCCGCCGGCGTCCGCCAAGCTGGAAATTTTTAAACATTGTATGACTAAACTGACTGATGCAGGCTATATTTATATCGGTATGGATCATTTTGCCAAACCGGAAGATGAGCTAAGCATTGCCCAGAAAAATGGTGAGCTATACCGTAATTTCCAGGGTTATGCCACCCATGCAGACTGCGATCTGGTGGGTATCGGCATTACTTCCATAGGTACCATTGCCAATAGCTTTGCCCAGAATGTTCGAACTATGGATGAATATTATGCCCGTATTGATGCCGATGAACTGGCTATATTCCGTGGTGTAGAAATTGATGATGATGATCTGATCCGTCGGGAAGTGATTATGCAGTTAATCTGCCATTTTAAACTGAAGTTTGAAACCATAGAAAAACGTTTCGGCATTGACTTTAAAAATTATTTTGCCAGTGAGCTGGAACGTTATCAGATTATGGTAGAAGACGGACTGATTACTCTGGATGAACAGGGCATTGAAGTGACCGCCAGAGGTCGTTTATTGATCCGTAATATCTGTATGGTGTTTGATCGTTATATTAAACCGGATCAGGAAACCCAGCGTTTTTCCAAGCTGATTTAAGCGTTTTTCCCAAGCTTTAAGTGCAGCATCAGTACTGGATGCTGCCGGTGATCCTGGCGTACTTCCCAGGCATAGGGAACAAAGCCCAACTGCTGATAAAATAACAGGGCAGGGGTATTACTATTAAAACAGGAGAGGTGAATTTCTCTGAGTTGTAACTGTTCAAAGCCCAGTTTCAGCATCTGTTTTATTAATAACCTGCCATAGCTTTTTCGGCGTTCTTCTGAGTGGATAATGACATTGCCGATAAAGGCCACTTTTCTGTTTTCCACATTATAAAAATTGGCAAAGCCAATCAGCCGGTTATTTTTAAGCATGGCCGTGGACTGGTGTCGGTTGCTGAGTTGTTTTTGCAGTTGCTCCAGTGTTAATGGGGATGTTGCAGAAGGGAAAAAATAAAACAGTTCTTCCTCAGACTGAGGAAAAGACAGCAGTTCAGGCAGGTCATTCTGATTGGCAGGGCGAAATGAAATGTTTTCTTCGCTCATACGCCCGGCTGCCGTTGTTTAGGTTGAAGCCTGAGCTTCGTAAAGTCGGGTCAGTTCATTATGCAGCAGACGTAAAGCCTTACCGCGGTGACTGATCCGGTTTTTTTCTGCTGGATCCAGCTGAGCCGACGACATACTGTACTCAGGCAACCAGAACAGTGGATCATAACCAAAACCGTTATTACCCACCTGTTCTTTCATAATAATACCTTCCCAGGCGGCCTGACAGATAATGGGTGTCGGATCCGCTGCATGGCGCATATACACCAGAATGCACTGATAACGGGCTGTGCGTAACGCCTCGTCATCCACATCTTTAAGTTCATCCAGCAGTTTAAGATTATTGTTTTTGTCCGTATCACCGGTACCATAATCCTTACTGCCTTCCAGAGTTGAATAGCGGGCAGAATAAATACCGGGAGCACCATTAAGATAATCCACTTCGATACCGGAGTCATCGGCTATAGCCGGCATACCGGTAATTTCAGCGGCATGACGTGCTTTAATAATGGCATTTTCTACAAAGGTAGTGCCGGTTTCGGGGACATCGCCCACACCCAGTTCAGTCTGGGGGACAATATTCAGCCCCAGATCATTAAACATGGTCACAAATTCCCGTACCTTGCCTTTATTACCGCTGGCTAATACTATTTTTTTATCAAGTCCCATAGTTTTCCTGTGATTTTAAAACGTTTATCAACCTGGGAGCGTGGGCATCCAGCCCGCGTTAACAAGCCGGTTTGCACCTTGTTTCTGATGCGGGCAGGATGCCCGCACTCCCAGGTTTAAAGTGCTTTATTAATAAACGGATAGACACTCATTAAGTTTAAGCCGGTTCTTCCAGTGCCTCGTTCTGCCTTTCAATTAAATGGGCAATTCCTTTTTTACCCAGTTCCAGCATGGCGTTCAGTTCATCAGGTAAAAAGGCATGGCCTTCTGCTGTACCCTGTACTTCAATAAAACCGCCGGCTTCATTCATAACGATATTCATATCGGTTTCTGCATTACAGTCTTCGGCATAGTCCAGATCCAGTACTGGCTGGCCCTTGTAGATACCTACAGAAATAGAAGCCACCTGACCATGCAGCGGGTTTTTGCTGATCATCTGCTTTTCCAGCATGTAGTTTACGGCATCTACCAGTGCCACATAAGCCCCGGTAATGGAGGCTGTACGGGTACCGCCGTCGGCCTGTATCACATCACAGTCCAGGGTAATGGTGTTTTCTCCCAAGGCTTCCAGATCCACTACGGCTCTCAGGGAGCGGCCTATCAGGCGCTGAATTTCCATAGTCCGTCCGCCCTGTTTGCCTGAAGAGGCTTCCCGGCGCATTCTGCTGCCGGTGGAGCGGGGCAGCATA
>JALTKC010000416.1 GCA_027076245.1 Gammaproteobacteria bacterium | reverse complement strand
CCCTACCCTGCAAACACTCAAACCCCGCTATCGGCTTGGTGCCGTAAGTAATGGTAATGCCGATATTTATCGTATTGGCCTGGGACAGCTATTTGACTTTTCCTGGTCGGCAGCCGATGCCGGACAGCAAAAGCCCCACCCCATTGTGTTCAATACCCTGCTGGAACGGGAACAGCTCACTACCGATGAAATTGTCCATATTGGTGATGATCCGGTCACGGATATTGTCGGAGCCCAGCAATCCGGTATCCGTGCTGTCTGGCTAAACCGCAATCATCTGCCCTGGCCCGAAGCACTTAATTCACCTTTCCTAGAGATAGATCAATTAAATCAATTGCCAGCCCTTCTGGAACCGTTATAATCGAAGTGAGGTTTTTTATGCTTTAACGGGGGTCGAATGGCTTATATTATTACCTTTATTGCCACTGTCTTATTCTTAATCAGTGTTTTATTATTCTTTTTTACCGGCACAATGAAACGCTTATTATATTTTTTCTTTGATGAACGCTGGATTAATGCGGTGATTATCATCCGCATGTTAATGGGCTTTATTATTATTGCCGCCGCCCCGTTTACCGGCTTCCCTAATATGATGTTATTCCTGGGTATTGCTATTATCTTCCTGGCCATGACCATGCCCTTTTTCTCTGAAGACTCCCTGGATCAAATGGCGCAATGGTGGCTGCTGCAATCAAACTGGATGCTGCGCTTCTATGCCCTGATTTTTGCGCCTATCTGGATGTTTTTTATTTTTGCTTCCTTACCGGATCCCGCAATTCTGGAAGATGTACTGCAGTATCTTATACCGCATACACATTAAGCGCTGTGAGCCAGCCCCCCCAGGTTCTACAATTTCTGCATCCTGGGTTCCTGCGTGGAAACGAGGAAACCTTATCGTTAAACACTGGAAAAAAACATGGCAAATCTGAATGAGCACTGGAACGACATTTTTTCAAAAAAAACCAGCTCGGAATTAGGCTGGTATGAACAGGATGTTTCCCAAACACTGAAATTTCTTGAACATATTCCCTTACAAGAGCCGGCTACAGTATTTCTCCCGGGTGCCGGAACATCAGAGCTGGTGGACGAACTGTTCGCCAGGGGACACAATCTTATTCTCAATGACATCAGTGACCAGGCCCTGGATAAACTAAAAAACAGAATCGGCACCGATAAAAAACTGACCTGGCTGCATCATGATATATCCAGACCTATTCCTGATAACATTGCCCAGGCCGATATCTGGATTGATCGGGCTGTCCTTCATTTTCTGCTTGAGGAGACGGATATTCAGGGCTATTTTGCCAACCTGTGCTCTGCAATAACCCAGGGTGGGTATGTATTATTAGCAGAATTTTCAACCAGGGGCGCCCCAAAATGTGCAGGACTTGAACTGCATCGATACTCCATCGAAGAAATGACCGAACGTATGGGTAACCAGTTTGAACTCATTAAGCATGAAGATTACACCTTCATCAATCCACAGGGTGATCCACGGCCCTATATTTATGCCCTGTTTAAAAAACAAAATGATTAACCGGTTTATTAAATTGTAACTACTGAGCTTCAATTAAACTACGGTAGAGTGATTGGCTACAGGTACTGTGTTTACGGGGTTTATGAAAACATGGATGTTTTCATAAAGCGATACATGGATGTACCTGAGCGTCCCCGGAAATACAGTATCTGTAGACAATCACGGTCAGATACGCTGAATAATTGCATTAAATTAACTCATAGCTAATATTGACAAACAGCATAGTGCCCCTGTTTCCGGGGAAAATATCTACTTATAGGTAGAAAACTGTTAAAATAACGGGTTTTCAAAATCAATACGGTTATATTAATGGTTGACACGTCTATCGCCCGCTTCAAACGGTTCTCACAGTTAGAAACGCAGTTAAAAGAGCGCATTCTGATCCTCGATGGTGCCATGGGTACCATGATTCAGGGCTTTGATCTGGGAGAAGCCGACTATCGCGGTGAACGTTTTAAGGACTGGCCCTGCGATCTGAAAGGCAATAACGACCTGCTGTCCATTACCCAGCCGCAGATCATTAAATCCATCCATAGCCAGTATCTGGAGGCCGGTGCCGATATTATTGAAACCAATACCTTCAGCTCCACTACCATTGCCATGGCCGATTACCAGATGGAGCCTCTGGCTTATGAACTCAATGAGGCTTCTGCCCGGGTGGCCCGGGAAGCTGCCGATGAGGCGGAACAGCAGGACGGTAAATCTCGTTATGTGGCCGGAGTTTTAGGCCCTACTAATCGTACGGCCAGCATGTCGCCCGATGTCAATGATCCGGGCTTTCGTAATATCAGCTTTGATGAACTGGTGGATGCCTATTATGAGGCCACCAAAGGGCTGGTGGACGGCGGCGCGGATATTCTGCTGATTGAAACCATTTTTGACACCCTCAATGCCAAGGCTGCGGTGTTTGCGGTTAAACAGTATTTTGATGATCATAACATTGAATACCCCATTATGATCTCCGGTACCATTACCGATAAATCCGGCCGTACCCTGTCCGGTCAGACCACCGAGGCCTTTTACAATGCCCTGAATCATGCCGATCCCATTTCCATTGGCCTGAACTGTGCTCTGGGTGCGGATGAACTGCGCACCTATGTGGAAGAATTGTCCCGTATTGCCACCTGTGCCGTATCGGCTCACCCTAATGCCGGACTGCCTAATGAGCTGGGCGGCTACGATGAGTCTCCGGAAGTCATGGCTGAACAGATTGAAGAATGGGCCGCTTCCGGCTTTTTAAATATTATCGGCGGCTGCTGCGGCACCACACCGGATACCATTCGTGCCATTAAGGCCGCTGTTGAACAACACCCGCCGAGAAAAGCACCGGAAGATGATCACCAGTTACGCCTGTCCGGTCAGGAAGCCTTTAATATTAATGACGACTCTCTGTTTGTTAATGTGGGTGAACGAACCAATGTCACCGGTTCGGCCAAATTTCTACGCCTGATTAAGGAAGAAAACTACGAAGAAGCCATTTCTGTTGCTCAGGAGCAGATTGAAAACGGCGCCCAGATCATCGACATCAATATGGATGAGGCCATGCTGGACGGCAAGGCGGCGATGGTTCGTTTTCTTAATCTGATTGCCGCTGAACCGGAAATTGCCAAAGTCCCCATTATGGTGGACTCCTCCAAGTGGGAGGTTATTGAAGCCGGCCTGAAATGCATACAGGGCAAGGGTATTGTCAACTCCATCAGCCTTAAGGAAGGCAAGGAGAAGTTTGTCGAACACGCCCGGCTGATCCGCCGTTACGGCGCTGCCGCCATTGTCATGGCCTTTGACGAGGACGGTCAGGCGGATACTCAGGAGCGCAAGGTAGAAATCTGTACCCGCTCGTATGAAATTCTTACTCAGGAAGTCGGCTTTCCACCGGAAGATATTATTTTTGACCCCAATATCTTTGCCGTAGCTAC
>JALTKC010000415.1 GCA_027076245.1 Gammaproteobacteria bacterium | reverse complement strand
AGGAAAACAGAACCGGACAAACAGAACACCGCGAGTCAGGCTTATGAACTGATTAAACAATGGCAGCCGGATATAGTGATTACTGCGGATGATAATGCGGCCCGTTACCTGGTTCAGCCGTATTTAAAAAATACTGATATCCCAGTGGTTTTTTGCGGTATTAACTGGAGTGTAAAAGAATACGGTTTTCCATATACCAATGCGACCGGCATGGTAGAAGTGGCTCCAATCAGACCCATGATTAAAAAAGCCCTGGAACTGACTAATGCGAAGACCGTTTTCTATCTGGGGGCCAATACCACCACTGAAAAGAAAAATCTGGAACGTTTTCAGAATCTGGCTGAGAATATGGGGCTGAAGCTTAAGTTTAAACTGGTGGATACTATGCAACAATGGCTGGAAGCTTATCAGCAGGCCCAGCAAAGTGACCTACTGATCATTGGTAGTTATGGTGGTATTCGTCACTGGAATCAGGAACGTGCCATTCGTAAGCTGCGTATGATATCCAGAAAACTGAGTGTGACCAGCCATGAATGGATGATGCCGGTCAGTATGCTGGGGTTTACTAAAATACCGGAAGAGCAGGGTGAATGGGCGGGTAAAACAGCTCTGGCCATTTTATCCGGAACTGACATCAGTAAAATTCCTGTTATAGCCAACCGCAAATGGGATTTATGGATTAATCCTGAACTGCTTAAATACGCCGGTGTGAGTCTGCCGGACTCGCTGAAAAGACGGGCCAAAAGAATAGAATGAATTTCTCTGTCAAACCGGCTCACACTCTGCTTATTGTTATTATCTTAATACTGGTGTTTTTTTCTACACTGACTGTCAGCAGTTACCTGAATCTGAGTGAACAGAAACAGTACTTACATGAAGAACTGATGCTGGTGCGTACCCGGTTTTCTGAAATTATTAATACCTCAGAAAACCTAATGAATTCGCTCACCAGTTTTCGACAGGCATCGGATAGGGATAATTCATCTCAGCTTACCCTGCTGACAGATGAATTATTCAAACGTTATCCGTATCTGGAAAGTGTTCTGTTTCAGAACTGGGTGGATGAGTCCAGCCTGGTTGAATTTGAACTGGGAATGCGTAAAGAGGGATGGCCGGGTTATACTGTGTACAGTAATGCAGACAAACTGTCCCCCAGGAACTTTCTGGGGCGCAATGGTTATCTCCCCGTCAGTTTTATAGAACCCTTATCACCCACCAATGTATTTATGATGGGAAAAAATATGCTGGATTATCCTGTTTATAAAATACATGCCAGGCAAGTGGTTGAGGAGGGTAAAATTAGCCTGTTTCGTTTTGATAATCTGCTAAGGCATAATCATAAGTGCCTGGCTTTATTACAGGCAACCTATTTCGGTTTTATTCTGCCCGAATCAGGAAAAAACCGGCAGTTGCAGTTTGATGGTTTTTTTCTTTTACTGCTGGATATGGATAAAATTCTGCAGGCAATTAATGCTATACAGAAAAAATATCAGCTTCAAGTTATTGAGAAACCGCCAGAGGAAGAAAGCAGTCAGGTTTTTTCCCGGAATAAAGTGGTTTTAAGTCAGAGTTTTTTTGCTCCTCATACCGGAGTGGGTATAAAAGTTTCCCAGACACTGTCCATATCAGAGCTGGTACACGTTCGGCAATGGTTATATGCCTCTGTTATTACCTTACTTGCAGGATTTTTTTTCAGCTATAAAAAAAATCAGCAGCAGACCAGAAAAAAAATTAAAGAAACCAGTGATAAATTAAAACAGGCCAGGATATATGCTGAACGCACCTTATCTGCCATGACTGATGGTGTGATTTTAATTGATGCAAACGGTAAAGTGCAGTTACTCAATCCTAAGGCTGAAAGTCTGACCGGTTTTCATAATAAAGAGGCTGTAGGTAAACCTCTGAACAGTATTTTAAGTCTGTATAAAGATGACCTGTCTGCTCCCGTTGATGTTTATAATCTGCTGATTGAGGAAGACAGTTTAACCCGGTCAATTAATCTAAAGCTGATAAATGCTGATAAATCAACTATCATTCTGGAAGTTAAAGTGACCCGGGTCAATCCATTATCTGAGCAATCAGGTCTGGTTATTGTTTTACGGGATGTTAGTCTGGAACAGGAGCTTACGGATGAATTAACTTACCAGGCCAGTCATGATAATCTCACCGGACTGTATAACAGGATGGCGTTTGAAAATCAGGTTAAGACAGCATTAATGGATAATGTTTCTAACCATAGAGAACATACCGCGTTATACCTGGATCTGGATCGTTTTAAGCTGGTAAATGATACTTGCGGTCATGCAGCGGGTGATGAATTATTAAAAATAGTATCTGGAATTTTACGTGCGGAGTTAAGAGAGCAGGATTTTCTCGCTCGTCTCGGTGGTGATGAATTCGGGGTGTTATTCTGGGATCTACCGTTAAGCTCTGCCAGAGAAATAGCAGAACGTCTGCAGACTACCATCCGTGATTTTCGTTTTGAATGGGAGGGTAAAGTGTTTGATACCCGAGCCAGTATCGGGCTTTCAAAAGTGAATACGGATACCGGTACCCTTAAAAATGTGATGATGGCCGTTGATCTTGCCTGCCTGAGTGCCAAGGAATCAGGCAGAGATATGATCACAATTTATGAAAACAATGATGACAAGGCTTTTAATCACAAGGAAGAAATGAATTGGCTGCCCAGGATCAATGCCGCACTGGAACAGGACCGTTATGAATTATTTTTTCAGCCAATTCGTCCCGTATTTAATAATCCGCAACTGAAACCCATACGGGAAATCCTGATCCGTATGAGAGGGAAAGACGGCCAGTTAATTTTACCCACACAGTTTATCCCTCCGGCAGAACGCTATGATGTCATGAATAAGCTGGATTGCTGGGTCATTAAAAACCTGATTGACTATTTAAACGGAGACAAAGACAGCCATAATGGCAGTTATAGTATTAATTTATCAGGTCAGTCTTTGTCAGATCCCAAAATGGCTGGCTATATAGAGGGCTTACTGTCCTCTGTGGACATTCCGGCAGAAAAAATCTGTTTTGAGATAACAGAAACGGCGGCCATTGCCAACCTTAATGCGGCCAGAAATTTTATAGAGCAGATGCATAAGCTGGGCTGCTGCATTATGCTGGATGATTTTGGTTCCGGCCTCAGTTCCTTTGCTTATTTAAAGGCATTACCGATAGACTACATAAAAATAGACGGCCAGTTTATTCAGGGTATTGCAAATGATCCAGTGAATGAAGCCATGGTGCGTATGATCCATGAAATAGCCCAGGTGATGCATATTAAAACCATTGCGGAATTTGTGGAAACCGAAGAATCGTTTGAATTAGTAAGAAAAATCGGTATTGACTATATCCAGGGGTATCTTATTGCCAGACCGCAGCCATTATAAAACACCATCACTATTCATCCAGTTGTCATTTTTCTGTCATGTCTGTTGACTATAATACAGTTTCTATAAATAACAATAAGTCATGACTATGAAATATCATAAAAACTATTGCAAAAGCATAGCTCATTTAAGTGAGCATGAGCGTCATAATCTGCAGGAAGAGTTAAACTACCTGCAAATGCGGCTGCGCCAAATTGGTTATAATGGTGACTGTGCCTATGAAAAAAAACTGGCTGGTTATTACAATAATGCCATTCTTCGCTGCAAGGAAAAACTCAGTCCCTTCTGTCTGTAATTCTATTTCTTCCCCTAATTTCTAAATTTTAACCACAATTTTAATCAGAGTATTCTTTAACCTGGAATAAGTCTAAATAAATGTATTTAAGAATTTAATTTTTCTGCCGATAGAACTTCTGTACGTATAGGTTTTCTGGAAATATGGTCTATACTTTTTTATAGCTTCAGGTCATGTTCCAGGCCTAAGTTTATGATAAGAGCCTCTGCGCAGAGCTCCGGGAATTCTGTTATTCAGACAAATGTGGAAAAATTTATGATGGATTATATTCTTTCAATAATGGGCAACTACAAATTAAAAACCAAGATACTTGGTGTATCTTTTTTATTTTTAATTGGTATGGTCGTTATTATTATTATTGGTGGTTATAAGCTGCATCAGCAAACAATCATTCTTGAGGAAGCCATTCTTACTGCTTCCAAACGGGTTAATGCGGCTTCTGATGTGCAGGTGTTTATCCTGGAAATTGATCGAACTATTCAGGCCCTGATTGCCACAGATGATAATAGCCAGATACGCAAACTGGCCATAGCCTCGATTCGCTCAGGGGCTGCTCTTGATGAAAAATTTGCCGTTTTAAAAGAAACCTTTGGTAAAAATTCCGAGGTAGAAGCTCTGGTTAAAAAAGTCACGGATCTACGCCCCAGGCAGATGAAAATAATTGGCAAGGCTAGAAAAAATAAGGATGATGAGGCTCTGAAAATGGCTGATGCCATATCCCCAGAATTCAATCAGATTAGGGAACTGGCTGCTAAAATTGTATCGGACAGCCAGAAGGCACTTGAAATTACCATGATTAACTCCAAAGAATCCGGCCTTAATATTCTAAAGGTTTTAGGGGGGTTAAGTATATTTGGTGTGATACTAGGCTTTATTATTGCACTGCTGGCCAATCGAATGATGACCGGCCCCCTGGGTATGATTGAACGAACCCTAAGAGGTATGTCTGAAGGTGATTTAACCATTGAACTGGACTGTAACTCAGCGTCAAAGGATGAAATTGGTCAGACCATTGCCGCAATTTGTGTTACCCAGAATAATTTAAGGAAAATGCTGGAGCAGATCAGTGTTTCCACCGGAAAAGTGGCTCATGAGTCGGAAGAAATATCTCAGAATGCAGATAATCTTAAAGCCAGTTCTGAGCAGATTGACAGCAGTATTGACCATATAAATTCCAGTGCTGAAAATGTCGTAAAAGCTGCGGTAGCAACATCTGATAAAGCTGAGGAGGCTTTGCAATCAGCACTTAAAACATCAGAAACGGCTGTTAAATCGGCTAACCAGATTAATTCTACAGTAGAAAACTTTAACCGTTTTCAAACGGAAATGGATAATACTGTATCCAGTTCCAGGGAGCTGGCTGATATTATTGAAAAAATAACAGACATTACCACCACCATCAGCGGTATTTCTGAACAGACGAATTTACTGGCTTTAAATGCGGCTATTGAAGCGGCACGTGCCGGTGAACAGGGTCGCGGCTTTGCCGTGGTGGCCGATGAGGTTCGTTCACTGGCCGGCCGTTCCAGTGAAGCCGTTGATGAGATCAGTGCACTGGTGACCAGTATTGATATTAATATTAACAAGACCATTTCATCCATTGAAAAAGCCCGTGATAATATTGTGGACAATATTGGTCAGCTTGGCAGTGTCTCCAGTTTAAGCCATGAAAGCAGTGAACAGGCTCTGGCTATCAGCAATTCCATGAAAGAAGTGGTGCAGTTTGTGGCTGATCAAAGAAATTCAATCTCAGAAATCAGTAACCAGGTTACACAGTTAAAATCCGCCTCACAAAACAGTAATGAACAGGCAGATACCTTGTATATTGGCTCAGAAAAACTACAGCAGGCATCCACTGAATTAAATAATTTACTTGAACAATTCAAAGTCTAGGCTATTCTCTAAAATATGGTTATGCAACATACAGAGGAATCTAAATTGAAAACGTTTCATTCAAACATTATTTCCAGAACCCTGATCGGTCTGTTTGCCGGTGTCAGTCTGATAGCCAGCAGTACGGTCTATGCTGAAAGTGCTCATGCAGATATTAAAGCCGGAGCTGAAGATTTGCAGAAATGGTTGTTGCCGGATACTCCTCCGGTTCCGGAAAATAATGCCATGACACCAGAACGGATTGCCCTTGGTAAAAAACTGTTTTTCGATCCCCGTCTCTCTGGTGACGGCAATATGTCCTGTGCCACCTGTCACAATCCCATGCTGGGCTGGTCTGACGGCCTGCCGACTGCAAAAGGTTTTAAGAGTCAGGTGTTAGGAAGGGCTTCCCCCACGATTATCAATACCGCTTACAATTCAATTCAGATGTGGGATGGACGAAAAAAATCTTTGGAAGATCAGGCCATGGGGCCTATGGAAGCCACGGTTGAAATGAATATGGATACCAAAAAACTGTTTAAGTGGCTGAAGTCCAATAAAGAATACAGTCAGTTATTTGAACAGGCCTATCCCGGCGAAGAAATTGGTGCCAGTACGGTGGCTCGTGCTATTGCGACTTATGAAAGAACGGTTATATCCAATAACTCAGCCTTCGACAAATGGGTGAAGGGTGACGCTTCCGCCATGACTCCGCAGCAGGTTAACGGTTTTAAATTATTTGTTGGTAAGGCTAAGTGCAATAATTGTCACATGGCGCCGAATTTTACGGATAACGGATTCCATAACCTGGGACTGGCATCCTTTGGTGATAAAACGCCTGATCTGGGCCGTTATATGCAAAAACCTATAGGCTTATTAAAAGGGGCATTTAAAACCCCGACTCTGCGTGATATTTCCCGTACGGCGCCCTATTTCCATGACGGCTCAGCTAAGACTCTGATGGATGTGGTCAATCATTATGATCAGGGCGGAGTGGTTAAAACCCGTCTGTCACCCAATATGCCGCGCAAGCTGGATCTGACTCAGCAGGAAAAAGAAGACCTGGTGGCTTTTATGGAAGCTCTGACATCCCCCTTTATAAAAGTGGAATTACCTGAATTACCAAGATAACATAGCTTATGTTTATAACTTCCCTTAAGAGGGAAATTGATTTTAAAATCTGGAGATAGAAAGTGAAATATATCATCTTATCAATACTGCTGTTTTTTGTTGCTCAGTCAGCTTATGCTGAAGAATTTGAAGTAGGGCAGAAAAATAAACAGTTTACGCAGGAAAAACTGACCATTAAAAAAGGAGACAGTGTTAAGTTCATGAATGAGGATCCTTTCTTCCACAATGTGTTCAGTTTATCAGAAGTCCAGTCTTTTGATCTGGGTTCCTATCCCAAGGGTGAATTTAAAACCGTTACCTTTGATAAACCCGGAACTGTCGAAGTGGAATGTGCTATACACCCAAATATGCACATGACAATTGAAGTTAAGGAATAGTTTAATGACACGGATCAATATTCTTCTTATAACCTTTCTGCAGTTTGTCCTGGTATCTCTGACTCATGCCGGTTCGGCTGAGTCCTGCGGCAAGGAAGCCAAAAGCTGTCTGGAATACGGTGCTCTGGTTTTTCAGGAGCGCTGTAGTTTATGCCATGGCAGTGACGGTATGGGAGAGGGGATACTGCCCCTGTCTTTAAAAGACTACCCTAATACCAATTTAATGGAGCCCCGTCTGGCTCAGGACGAAGCCTCTACCAGAGACATTGTAATCTACGGCAGTGGTTATAAAGATATTGGTGCGGAAATGCCGCCCTGGGGTGATGAACTAACCATGAGTCAGCTTGATTCAGTTGTTAAGTTTGTTGTTTTTCTGAAAAAGGATCTGGAAAACGGTATGAAACTCCTGCAGGAGCAGTCTAAAAATTTAAAGGCCTCGGCTAAACTTGGACGTTCGGTATTTCAGGGGCGCTGTGCCCTGTGCCATGGAAAATACGGCCAGGGTGATGGTAAAATGGCGCGGATTATTAAAAATCCTCCACCCTTTAACCTGACCTTAAGCCGGGCACCGGACAGTTATCTGAAAGATATAATTACCAGGGGCGGTGAAAAAATGTCCCGTTCGCCCAGAATGCCTCCCTGGGGCGGTTCTCTGACAGAGGTCGAAATTGACTCGGTTATTATGTATATTAAAACCTTACGCAAGTTTTAATTCATTCTACTAATCTTATACTTTATACATTAGTCTAAACTAATGTATAAAGTATCTATTAAAAGCAGCTCATTACAAGTATCGCTTAAAAATGTCATTTAAAAAGTTTTTTAATGAACCGTCAGAACATGAAGTAACGGATCAAAAACTTTATCAGCAACGCCGTAGTTTTATAATGCAGGGCGCCAATATAATGGGTGCACTGTCCTTAGGTTCCATTGCGGCCTCACCTCTTATTCTGCCTTCTGCCGTTAAAGCCTCTGCAGACTGTAACACGCAAAATTCTGAAACACTTCGAAATATTACCGGTGACAAGTCCAATAACTGGAGCCAGATCACCCGATATAATAATTATTATGAATTTTCTACCAGTAAAGAAGCTATTGTTCATCTGGCGCAGGAACTGACCATTAAGCCCTGGACTGTAACCATTGACGGAGAAGTAGAAAAACCACTAACTTTGGGGATTGAAGATATACAGTCCTTAATAGCTCAGGAAGAACGGATTTATCGATTACGCTGTGTGGAAGGCTGGTCTATGGTGATCCCCTGGAATGGTTTCTCACTCTGTCATTTACTTAAACGGGCACAACCGACATCCAGGGCAAAATATGTGGAATTTATTAGCCTGCTGCGCCCGGAAGAAATGATTGGACAACGGATAAAATCTCTTGACTGGCCCTACCGGGAAGCATTACGTATAGATGAAGCCATGCATCCACTGACCATGATAGCTACCGGGCTTTATGGTAAGGAACTGCCAAAACAGAATGGAGCACCCCTGAGACTGGTCGTACCCTGGAAGTACGCTTTTAAAAGTATTAAGGCGATTACTCATATCCGTTTGTCTGAACAAAAGCCGGTTTCTAGCTGGCAAAAAGCAGTGCCTTCAGAATATGGTTTTTACGCCAATGTTAATCCCAAAGTCCCACATCCCCGCTGGACC
Source organism: Gammaproteobacteria bacterium (assembly GCA_027076245.1). Taxonomy (GTDB): domain Bacteria; phylum Pseudomonadota; class Gammaproteobacteria; order GRL18; family GRL18; genus JANELJ01. The sequence goes on along the minus strand of JALTKC010000415.1, from coordinate 4,057 downwards.
CAGCGCAGGGAAACCCGTATTGGTGAGCTGAGCAAACGTCGTACTCAAATGTACAACGGCTATGCAGAACAGGTAGCACATCTCTATCAGGGGATGGATCTTGAAAAAAACTTCTGAGTATCAGCCGCCAGTTAGTTCTGTTTCATTCTGGCTGAAAAAAAACTACCGTATTGTCTGGTGGTTGCTTTTTGTACTGTCAGCAGTACCAGCACTGAATCTTTATTATCTGTATTCTATCGAGCAGCTGGGGGTTAACCCACTGGAAACCATGACCCGTTCAACAGGTCGCTGGTCACTGAACTTTCTAATCATTACCTTAACAATGACCCCGTTAAGACGCATAACGTCCTGGTTCAGTCAACTGGTTAATGCCGCTTATGGTAAAAGGGTATCAGACTGGAACTGGATTATTATGCTTAGAAGAATGACTGGCTTATACTGCTTTTTTTATGCCAGTGTGCATTTATGGATATTTCTGCAGTTTGACCTTATGTGGGACTGGGCGTTTCTGCAGGAAGACTTACAGGAAAAACAGTATGTTCTGTTTGGTTTTATGGCCTATCTGATCACATTGTTACTGGCTTTAACCTCTTTTAACCGCGTTATCCGCTGGATGGGACGGCGCTGGAAAACCCTGCACCGTTCAATCTATCTGGTCAGTATAATGGTGCTGGTACACTTCTGGATGCTGGTTAAAGTGGGGGTATATACCCCGCTGCCTTATACCATCATTATTACATTATTACTGCTGTACCGAGTTGTGGCTAACTATGGACTATTCTTTAGAAAACCAAAAGATCAGGGTGAGATTGTTGCTGAGCGTTAATCAAACAGTTTTGCGGGTAGAGTGACTTTTTTTCTATTCTTTGAATTCAGACAGACATGTACTGTCTGTAACACAGCCTTTAATTCATCCTGATGATTATAAAACTGATATTCCAGAGCAAAAGAATGTTCTTTTTTCTCAGCTAAAAACAGTCTGAGAACAATGCTCTCATTTAAGCCAATGGGCGCTTTAAAATCCGCTTCTGTATGAATAATCGGCAGAATACACCCTGAATCCAGCAGGCTGGAAATATTGCTGTGACGGCTGTTCAACCAGTCTTCATATGTATTATGCGCAAAATAAAAATAACGGGCATAAAATACTACACCAGCAGCATCAATATCATGCAGGCGGGTGCATAGTTGAGTTTCAAAAAGTAATGCGGCCATGTTTTATTTCCGGTGCTTTAATTAAACTATCTTCCAGCCAGTGCGCTGTGGCCAGTCCATGGTGCAGTCCATTATTAAGTGCGGACGCCAGATAGCTGATCGGCCACAGTCCGTAAGCCGTTTCAATAGCTGAAGTAACCACCACTTCTATTCCACGAGACTGGGCAAGCTGTGCCAGTTCCCAGCTTTTAATAATGCCACCGATCAGGCCAGGCTTCAATATAATACGCTGTACGGGTAATAGTTTTAAATCAGTGAACATATTAAGTGATTCATCTAGAGCGAGGCTTATGAGTGTCTGTTTCTGTAATAAACGGTAGTTCTGGATATTAAAGTCTTTTAGAGGTTCTTCTATACTGTCAATTTGTTGTCTATAAGCTTTTAATTCACTATTAATAAAATCCAGGAACCACTGGCTTTGTGAAAAAGTCCAGCTTTTATTGCAGTCAAGCCGAACTTTAGTCTCTGGTTTAAGCTGGATTAATACATTTTTTAACTGCCGGGCTTCCTGTTCAATTGATTGTAAACCCAGCTTAAATTTAAGACACTGAAACCCCTGATTTTCAATTGTCTTTATATTGGTCAGGTTCTGTTTGTTTATATCTCCTAGCATGACATTAACAGGAATAATTCTTCCAGCATCAGAATTTAACAGTTGTGCCAGGTTTTGTTTTCTGTGTTGGCTGATCAGAGATAATATGGCTGTTTCCAGTGCAAAACGGCTGGCAGGGTAGTCTGCCAGTTTATCCAGCCAGCTTGTGTTTATTGATCTGTCTATAACCGCCTCAAGTGTTTTTGTTAGTTGCAGCTGTGCTTCAGATAATGTCTCAGTTCCCATGGTATACAGAGGGGCGCAATCTCCACAGGCAATACATCCCTGTGTTGTTATTAGCTTCAGTATTAAACCCTGACGGTAATGGATGCTGTGTGAGGCCGTATTCCATGGCTGCGTTAGTTTTATTCTATAGGGTTGTAACTGATAGTGCTTAAGTTCAAAGCCTGTTTTGCAGCTATCCAGCAAGTCTTGTAATGATTGACTGAACATTAGCGAGTATCTGAGCGCTTATTTAATATCAAGCCTGGGAGCGCGGGCATCCTGCCCGCATTAGAAATAAGATGTAAATCAGCTTGTTGACACGGGCAGGATGCCCGCGCTCCCAGGAGGATGTTATGCTTGACTATATCAAACATTAATAATAAAAACCGGAAAGAGTAATAAAGTATAGAATAACTGTAACTGTGCTGTCCGGGCCAGTATCTGATTTAATTGAGCAGAAATTTCCATAGTGTAAAACTGACGAATAATCTTATAAACCAGAGGCAGGCTTAAATACGGCAGTAATATCAGTAAGGAATAACGGCTGATTAACGCCGGAAGTATCAGATAAGGGTAAATCAGCATGGCAGCATAAAGTACTCTGGCGGCTGGTCTGCCAATATAATGTACCAGAGTCAGTTTGTTGACCAGCTCATCACCTTCCAGATCACGGTAATTATTAACCAGTAAAATAGCGGCAGCTATACTGCCGATAGTACTGCCCATTAAGACACTGAGCAGGTCAATATCCAGGGTCTGTAAATAATAGCTGCCGCCGACTCCGGCCAGGCCGAAAAAAATCAGTACAAATAATTCCCCAAAAGGTGAATAGGCAATGGGCTTTGGACCGGCCGTATAGGCATAACCACAGAGTATGGAAATTAAGCCCAGTAGAATAATTGGCCAGCCGCCGATCCAGGCAAGGTAGATACCGCAGGTAAAGGCGATGATAAAACTCAGTAGTGCACCGGACTTAATCTGGCCGGTACTGAGCCAGCCCTGTTGTGCAGCCCGTCTGGGACCAAGTCGCTGCGGGGTATCGGCGCCTTTTTCAAAATCAGCCGCATCATTATAAAGATTAGTGCCTGTCTGAATACCTAAAGCCGATAGCAGAGTCAGTAAAAAAATATTTATGGAGATGTGTTGTTGATCATGCCAGGCCAGGGCTGAACCCAGTAATACAGGTGTGACCGATATGGACAGGGTTTTGGGGCGTATGGCCAGCCACCATATAGTCAGTTTTCCGGGCATGGTACTCAATCAGGGACGGCGTTTAAAACGGCTGAAATCTGGCGGACGTTTTTCCACAAAGGCATTACGACCTTCCTGACCTTCTTCGGTCATATAAAACAGGGCGGTAGTATTGCCTGCCAGTTCCTGGATACCGGCCAGACCATCGGTATCGGCATTAAAGGCGGATTTAAGTACCCGCAGAGCTGTGGGAGAATGTTGCAGCATTTCCCGGCACCAGCTAATGGTTTCCTGCTCCAGTTCCTCAAGCGGTACCACAGTATTGACCAGTCCCATATCCAGTGCTTGCTGAGCATCGTATTGACGACACAGAAACCAGATCTCTTTTGCTTTTTTCAGGCCAATGGTGCGTGCCATAATGCCCGCACCCAGACCGGCATCAAAACTGCCGACCTTTGGCCCGGTCTGACCAAAACGGGCATTATCGGCCGCAATGGTTAAATCACAGATTAAATGCAGTACATGACCGCCGCCTATGGCATATCCGGCGACCATGGCCACGACGGGTTTGGGCAGGGTGCGGATCTGCCGCTGCAGTTCCAGCACATTAAGATGGTTAATACCCTGTTGATCTTTATAGCCGCCGTCCTCACCGCGGATTTTCTGATCACCACCGGAACAGAAGGCCAGGTCACCGGCACCGGTTAAAATAATCACCCCGATACTATGGTCGTAATGGGCATGATGAAAGGCTTCAATCATTTCACTGACGGTTTCAGGCCGAAAGGCATTGCGTACCTGCGGTCGGTTAATGGTAATTTTGGCAATACCGAC
>JALTKC010000414.1 GCA_027076245.1 Gammaproteobacteria bacterium | reverse complement strand
AACACCTGATTAAGGATCCGATCCTCTACGGCGAATGCCTGAGCGGAGCTCTTTACTGGAATGATTTTCAAAACCTGGCTAAAAAATGCGGTTTTCTGGATCCCCGGCTGGTGGAAGACCGGCCCCTAAATATTGATAATGCCGATATTGAAAAGCTGATTGGTCATATTAACTTTTATTCTGCCACCTACCGCCTGTTTAAACTGGACGGGCTGGAACCGGCCTGCGAAGATTACGGCCAGTGTGTTGTCTATAAAGGCACCATTGCACATAATAAAGAACGTTTTATTCTGGATAAGCATCATGCCATAGAAACCGGACGGCATTTCCCGGTCTGCGGTAATACCTGGCGTATGCTGCGGGAAACCCGTTTTAAACCTCACTTTGAGTTTTATGGTGATATGAATAAACACTTTGGGATTTTTGCAGGCTGCGGTACCGCTCTGCCTTTTGATACGGATAGCCCTGCTCATTCAGACAGCAGCAGCGGCTGCTGTTAGCTTTTTTCTGGATATGGGCTATTATTAAAACTGTCAGCAGATACTTTATGCTCAAATTAAAAAATTTTAATACCGCTTACAATAACAGTTTATATGTTTAAAAATTTTCTTTCCATTAAGTGTACGGCCTGGGGAAAAACCGATACCGGCCGTGCCCGCAACCACAATGAAGACACTATCAGCCTTGATAATGAGCACCATCTGTATATTGTTGCCGACGGTATGGGCGGGCACCAGGCGGGCGAAGTGGCCAGTAAGATGGCGATTAAAACCATTGAGACCGCTTTACTTAACCATCAGACCGATCCAGATGCTGACGAAGTTGAGTTTCCCGAGGTACAGACGGTTACCCAAGCTATAGAAGACACCAATATCGGTATTAACCAGTCTAATAAAGACCGCGGACTTCTGGAAGGTAAGGGTATGGGTACCACTGTGGTCGGCTGCTGGTATTTACCGCGCGCCAAAATGTCCATTATTTTCAGTGTCGGTGACAGCCGTGCCTATAGTTATTACAAGGACAGCCTGAACCAGATCACCACCGATCACTCCCTGCTGCAGTTATGGAAAGACAAATGTTTTGAAGGCGATGAACCACCAGCCAATGTACTGACCAAAGCCCTGGGCCCCTACCCTGATGTGGCCCCTGATGTTATGCTCTACCCGGCCAGAAAAGGCGAGCTGATTATCCTCTGCTCAGACGGACTGACCACCATGGTGGATGACAATGAAATTGCAGCCACTATCGCCCGATTTCAGAACAGCCCCGATAAAATTCCTGAACAACTGATAATAAAAGCCAACCAGGGCGGCGGAGAAGATAATATCTCTGTGGTCACCATTGTTTTCGATTAAAACCTGGAAGCTGTTACCTAACCCCTAAAACCTACTACCTAAAGCCTCACTCCCTATGCCTTAAACTTTTTCACCAGTGCCTCCGAAGCCAGATATTTCAGTTTCTGCACCAGTTTTAGCTGGCTGGGTTTGATATCTAATTCTCCGGTTTTAAAGCGGTCACCGTAAAACAGGCCGATGGGTTTATTCTTCAGCATCACGGGTAAAACAATAAATGTTTCCGCCTCCACTATCTGCTGATACCAGGGTGGAATTTTTCTGATAATTTTAGGGTCAGTAGAGTCGGCTATAAAAATATCCATGCCTTTTTCCAGAGCCAGATGAAATACATCGGGCTTGTATTTCATGGTAAACCGAAACTGGCTCAAAAAGGCATTATTAAGTCCGTGTGCAAATTTACCCTCCATGATTTTCTGCCGGGTGTTTACCATACACATAACGGAATGATCAAATTCAAAGGCTTCATTCATCACCTCCAGACAGAGTTTAAAAATATTAGTCACACTATAATCTGTCGTTAATAGCGCACTGATATTATTAATACCATTATTAAGAATATCTTCTACTGGCAGTCTGACATCCGGCTGTACTGCATGGTCTGCGATTTTTTCTGCCGGCTCTATCACCAGTGTCTTTTCCATTTCTGCCTCAGCAGACGGTTTTACAGCGGCCTGTACCTGGGTTTCATTTTCCAGTCCCTGAATAATGGCCGATTTTGACATATTGATATTTAAAATAGAGTTTAGATCCACCAGGTCTTCCTTGGCCTGATCCGCCAGCCCGGTCAGGTCCCGGTCTTTCAGATTCAGTTGCGGAGTATATTCACGCCAGAGTTTGACAGCACGCTGCCGCCATTGCCCATCTTCCTCTTTTTCTATTAGGGTCGTCAGTTCATTGGACAGGGAACTGATGGCATGCATTTTTTCTTCCTGGCTTAACTGCAGACGTCGGCTGTTAGCCTTTGTATCATAGGGCATAATGGTATTAACAATATAGTGGGGCAATTCCCACTCCCGGGCAATGGCATTGCCCAGCTGGTTATAACTGACCCCCAGAACCTTTGTGGAAGCATCCTCATCACCCAGGTTTTCATTATTAACCAGAGCCTCAATTTCCATATACTCTTCATTAAAGTAAAAAATGGACAGTAACTTACCCAGGTTATGAAAAATGCCGCTTAAAAAAACTTCTTCCCGGTTTTTAAGTTGTGATTTTTCGGCCAGGTTTTTGGCAAAGACACCGCTGTACAGGCAGGACACCACCTGATCCCGTAACTGTTTGGCCTGGGACTTATCATGCAGGTGATCAATTAAAATCAGGCTGACGGCTATGGAACGTATAGCATCAAAGCCCAACAGCATCACCGCATGGGAAATGGTTTTTACCTCACCGCCGCTGCGGCGATAATAAGCGGAATTTACAATCTTGAGAATTTTATTGGTCAGGGAAAAATCTTCTACAATGGCATTAGCCAGTTCATCAAAGCCTTTATCATCCTGGTCGATAATGGTATTAATTTTAAACAGTGACTCGGAAAGCGCCGGAAAATCTTTTTTACGCTTCATGCGTCTGAGCAGAAACTCAATGGTAGCATCCATTTTTTTACTGGAGCCGCTGACCTTGCCAGTATTGCGCTCAATATACTCATCAATGGCAGCATTAAATTCAATGGCACTCTGGTAGCGGTTATCCGGCTTTTTATCGATGGCTTTTAATAAGATACTTTCCAGTGCTGCATCAATATCATTATTTAATTTTGATGGGGGAGCCAGTTTATCCTTCAATACACTCTGGATGATCTGCTTGATATTGATACCATTATAGGCAGACTTGCCCGTCAGCATCTCATAAAGAATAATACCCAGTGCATAGGCATCATTACTGGTGGTAATGATCTGTTCCTTGATGTATTCAGGCGGCATATAACGGGGGGTGCCAAAAAAACCATGACTTCTGGTTTTTTGCTCCGACATAACTCGGGCAATACCAAAGTCCATGACTTTTGGAACATTATCTTCATTTATAAGAATATTAGCCGGTTTCAGATCACAATGGATAATGTTTTTTCGGGCAGCTTCACTTATGGCTTCCAGTACCGGCTTTA
>JALTKC010000413.1 GCA_027076245.1 Gammaproteobacteria bacterium | reverse complement strand
CGTCAGAAAAAACTAATGATGAGCAGACAATAGAAGCGGCTTAAGTTTACCACCTCCTTTCTTCCTCTCTCCTCTGCCCCGTTCAATACCTTCCAGCTCGAAGGCAGGGACAGGGGAGTTTTTTATCAAACTTTTTTAGCATTAGTTTTTTGACATTAAATGATTAGCGTTCTAGAATAACCAAGCAAAACACTAAAGTTTTAATTCAATTACTAACAGAGGTTATTTATGAAAACATGGCGCTGCATGATCTGCGGATTTATCTATGAAGAAGAAAAAGGTTTACCGGATGAAGGTATTGCGCCAGGCACTGCCTGGGAAGATGTACCAGAAGACTGGCTGTGTCCTGACTGCGGACAGGGTAAAAGCGAATTCCAGATGGAAGAAATTTAGCCCTTTAGTAGCTATTCAGCATATTTAACCGTGATTGGCTGTAGGAGTTAATCCACCAGCCAGCGAACCAGATAATAGAGCATACAGCCTTCGGAAGATTTTGACGGTCCTATCACCTCAGCCGCATAAATTTTCCGTTCTGGTTCATGCCCTTCTATGGCTTCCCCCACTGTGTCACACAGGGTCACATTATTGGCAGGAAAACGCCCCCTTGCTCTGCGTTTAGGCGCAAATACTACGGCATAGTGCTGTTGTGCCGCATTGGCTTCGGGGTGAGGATCTAATGCATAGCCTTTCATATCTTCCTTATTGTTTCAGACATTGTTTCAGACGTGTTATTATTAGAGTCATTGATATTATACATACTTTTACTAAATGACATCAGCCGATCCGTCCCAGATCCCACAAAAATTTGAAAAACATTTTGAGGTCGTCGAACCGGGCGGTATGACTGCGATTGAGTTATTATCATCGCATACCGACCTGTCCCGACAGAAGCTTAAGCAAATTATGCAAAAAGGCGCTGTCTGGCTAACTCAGGGACGCCACACCGTACGCATTCGACGGGCTACCCGAAAATTGCAGTTTGGACAGATTGTTCATCTGTACTATGATGAGAAGGTGTTGTCCCAGCAACCACCTGAAGCCAGGTTGATCAGTGACGAGGGGGATTACAGCGTCTGGTTTAAGCCGGTTGGAATGTTGTCACAGGGCAGTAAATACGGCGATCATACCAGCATCTACCGCTGGGCTGAGGTTCGCCTGCAGCCGCAGCGCAATGCCTTTCTGGTACACCGTCTGGATCGGGCTACTCAGGGGCTTATGCTGCTGGCGCACAGTAAAAAAGCCGCTGCTGTCCTGTCAGAAATGTTTAAGGAACGACAGATAAATAAATATTATCAGGCCATAGTCAAAGGTGCACCGCAACCACAAACCATAGACAGTGCTCTGGATGATAAACAGGCCATCACCCGTATTATATCCTCAGAAGCAACTGAACAAAGCGGTTATAATCATCTGACTCTTCAGATCCTGACGGGACGAAAACATCAGATACGCCGTCACCTTGCCGGTATTGGTTATCCGGTACTGGGAGAACCTTTGTATAAGCATTCCGGTCAAGTATCAGAACCCGACACTGCAAAAAAAGCCGTTCCGGAGCTATACCTTACTGCCTCACGAATCAGCTTTATATCTCCCTTTGATGGGCAGGAAAAAGACTATCAACTTGAAGAAAAACTTTATCCCGGATTTTCAGTACCCACTGCCCGCCCGGACGTTTACCAGAAAATTAATTAGAACCAGGAATTAACCGAGAAAATTATGAAAACAATTGATGCACTGATTACCCCTGAAGGCAAAATGGATGTTCTTTCTAAACTGGAGGTTGATATTCTGCTCAATGCCAGTAAGGGTAAATTTTCCGAAGACTTTCGCGCCTGCTCTCTGGCCGTTCTGAACACCGGCAGTACGGAAGACAGTGCAAAAAAAGTAATGGAAGCCAATCCTGATTTTCGTATTGAAGTCATCCAGCAAGAAAGAGGTATTAAACTGCAGGTTAACAACGCCCCTGCTCAGGCCTTTGTGGACGGTGACATGATCATTGGTATTAAGGAGCATCTGTTTGCGGTATTAAGAGATATTGTCTTTGTCGGTAATTTTATTGACAGCAGTAACCGCTTTGATTTTACCCGCTCCAAAGACATTACCAGTGCCATTTTCCATATTCTGCGTAATGCCAAAGTACTGGTGCCGGAAGTGATGCCCAATATTGTGGTCTGCTGGGGCGGTCATTCCATTGCCCGTAATGAATACGATTACACCAAGGAAGTCGGCCATCAACTGGGTTTAAGAAAATTAAATATCTGTACCGGCTGCGGCCCCGGAGCCATGAAAGGCCCTATGAAAGGTGCTAATATTGCCCATGCCAAACAGCGGGTTTATAACGGCCGTTATATTGGTCTGACCGAACCGGGTATTATTGCGGCAGAATCACCCAATCCTATGGTGAATGAGCTGGTTATTCTGCCCGATATTGAGAAACGTCTGGAAGCTTTTGTACGTCTGGGACACGGGGTGATTGTATTCCCCGGAGGCCCTGGCACAGCAGAAGAAATTTTATACCTGCTGGGTATTTTACTGCACCCGGACAACAAGGAACTGCCCTTCCCCTTTATTCTGACTGGTCCCAAGGAAAGTGAGGAGTACTTTAAGCAGATCCATCACTTTATTGAAGTCACTCTGGGCTTTGAAGCTCAGCAGAAATACAAGATTATTATTGATGATCCAGAGCTGGTGGCCCGTGAGATGAAGAACATGATTAAGGCAGTATCGGATTTCCGCTGTTCCACCAGCGATGCGTTTTACTATAACTGGAAGCTGCACATTGATAAGGAATTTCAGATGCCGTTTGAACCCACCCATGAAAATATGGCCAATCTGGAGTTACATAAAGACCAGCCTATTCACCTTCTGGCAGCCAATTTACGCCGGGCTTTCTCAGGCATTGTGGCCGGTAATGTCAAAGATGACGGCATTCGCCGTATTGAGGAACACGGTAAGTTTCAGATCAGCGGTGATAAGGAAATTATGGAACCCATGGATGCCCTGTTGCAGTCTTTTGTGGAGCAGTTCAGAATGAAACTGCCAGGCAGTGAGTATATTCCCTGTTATGAGATTGTGGGCTAGTGGTCTAAATCAGTATTGGTAAATTATTCATTGATGTACATCCTTCAATGAATAATTTATCCATTTGAGGCTTTTCTTAACTCTGAAATATCAGGTAATTCTTCTTTTAAAATCCTGCGTAAGACTGATTCAGTAACAGGCTGATCGACTGTTTTGTTCAAATAATTTTTCAGCGCTTCATTTATTAACGTCTGATAACCTGTACCTGATTTCTCAGCTCTTGACCGAAACTCATCCAGTGTTGAATCATCTATGTAAATAGTAATTCTGCTTTTACCCTTATTGGGTATAATTGAGCCACGCTTGCCTTTAGAAAAATCATATTCATCCTTCATAGCATTTCACCTCATTGCGTGTTGCTTTGCGAGCAGAGATAAGGCGTATTTCATCATCTCTTTGTGTATAAACAACGACTAAAATCTGCCCCATACTCCCCATTCCAATAGCAATATATCTGAATTCACCCTCGGAATCTCTATCTTCCTGATGGATAGCTAAATCATCATAAAAAACACTTTCAGCATCTGCAAAAGATACTTTATGCTTTTCTATGTTCGTTTGAGCTTTATCAGGATCAAATTGAAAGCTCATATCAATATTATATGCATATTATACATACTTGTCCATTTGGTTTATTCAGGTTTAAACAGGCTGTAAAATATCCCTTACCTGCTGTTCATAAACCGGCTGTACCAGTACATAATCCTCATTATAGTAATCTGCATAATGCTCGCCCAGCTTGCTGACATATTCCTTTTCTGATTTTTTAACCACAATAATAATTTTAGGGTGGTAGTCTGGATACGTCTGCAGGGTGATCAGTAAGGTATCCAGATTGCAGATATGGTTGCTGGCATAGTTGGTGCCATAGGCATAAAAAAACTCCGCCACAATGACATCAGGCTGCTGTTTTTTCAGGGCCGTCATGGCCTTGCGCATGGAAGGCAGTACCATTTCCTCATAACCCAGTTCTTCATACAGGGAGGTGAGTTTGGGGTGGGTCGGGGATTCTACAATGGAAAATATGATGGGTTTTGACAAGGGCTTTTCTCTTTATAGACTAAATACAGGCTAATTTTTACCGGGGAATGTATTTTAGGCGCTTAAGACCGGTATTCTCAAAACAGTCTGTATCAAACCGTTTTGAGAATACCAGTCCCTGGCAAGTTTTACTTTCTCATTCCGTCGTTTTGCCTTGTTAGACTTGTCATGGGTATGAGATTTTTTCATTAACGGGTGATTAAACAAAGGGTTTCTGGGCGGTGATAGTTTTATCGCCCGTTTCTTTTTTCTGGCCATTTGAGCCTCCTTTTTTACTTTTTAGTCATATTAAACAATTAGACTTCTGATTTTTCAGCAGGTTCCGGTTTAAACTCAAACCCTGCTGAATTTTACCACATCAGATCATCCGGGATTTCATAATCCGCATAAAAATCATCTTCCTGTTCATCTTCTTTAGAGGGATCATTTCTTAAAATAATGTATTTTTCATCTCGCAGCTTAATTTTATCCGCAACAGGGGCCGGAACCACATCATACTGAGTATCAAATTTAACAATCGCCAGCTGCCCTCTGGTGAGCCCTTCATGTACCTCTTTAGGTACAAAGATCCGTTTTACGGCCTTATTGTCTTCAAAATTATAGGCCAGGTCATCACCATTGCCTTTAGACAGGCGGTTGCTTTCAATAAGCTGTTTAATCTGGGCAATAATGGCTTTTTGCTGAGCGGCTTCATTGTGTTTGCGATTCAGCTCTCTGTCTCGTTCCGCTTTTTCACGGATGGCTTTTTCAGCCAGCAGTTTGGCTTCATCGACAACGCCCTGCTTACTGTTACGCTGCTGTTTGAGCTTTTTATGTTTCTGGCTTTTGGCCTGATTAGCCTTGTTTTTATCCACCAGTCCGGCTTTTAATAATTGTTCCTGCAGGGCATTTCCCACGTTTTTTCTCCCACTTTTACTTTCCTGATTTAGCTACTATCCTGATTTAGCTATCCGGATTTAGTTCCTGCGTTTTAAAACTCTTTGTATATTCTCGCCAAAGGATGACCTTTAGCCTGCATATCCAGGTCCAGAAAATACCCATAGGGGGTCTGTATGACCTGATAGCCCACATTCAGCAGACGCTGTTCCACCCGGTTTAACAGTGCCCGGGCCTGCTCAGGTTCGGCTTTTGCTTCACCCAGATGGGTAAATGAATGCAGTATTATACTCCGATTGTCCCACTTTTTGGCCAGCCATTTCAGATTTTTAAGCAGCTTCTTTTCCGCGGAACTGCCCTCCTGTACATCTTCGGGTTCTACATGTACAAAGGCCACAATCTGTTCTGAATATTGCCCCGGCTCGGCCTCAGGTGCTGTTTCCAGAGTTTTCATGGCGGGGTTCCAGTTAAATCGTTCACAATACCAGAGCAAAATACGCATAAATTATTTCTTTTTATTATTAGGACAATCGGGACTATAATGACAACAAATACAATACAACTCAAGACAGAAATTAATGAAAATACAAACTGATGATGCTCTCACAACCCTTCCTGAACCGGAAGTCTTTGAATCACTTCTGAAACTGGATAATGCCAATATTCTGGAACTGGGTTGTGGTGATGCCACACTGACCCGGATAATTGCTGAAAACGGTCACGGGCGTCGTATTATGGCTCTGGAAGTAGATACTATTCAGCACGATAAGAACTGTAATATTGATGATCTGCCCCAGGTAGACTTTCAACTGGCCGGCGGTGAAGATATACCGGCTGCCGACAATTATTTTGATGTGGTGTTTATGTTTAAATCCCTGCACCATATTCCAGTGGATAAAATGCCTCAGGCCCTGTCTGAAATCAAAAGGGTATTAAAACCCGGGGGACTGGCTTATGTTTCCGAGCCAGTGTTTACCGGAGATTTTAATGAAGTTCTGCGCCTGTTTCATGATGAACAGACCGTTCGCCAGGCCGCCTTTGATGCCCTGAAGGCCAGTGTAGAGAATAATATGTTTGAACTGGTCGAAGAACGTTTTTTTAATACCCCAATTCATTTTGATAATTTCAACCAGTTTGAACAGAAAGTCATTGGCGCAACACATAGCGAACACTGTCTATCTGATGAGTTGTTAAACTCAGTACGGAATAAATTTGAACAGATCACACAGCTTAATTCGGGCGATTTTTTAATCCCCATCCGGGTTGATTTACTGAAAAAACCAGTCCCGGCTAACACTTAAACCGGTCATAATGAACAAGCAGTATGAAATTAAAAAATAAAGTTTCTATTTATTTTGCCAGTTTGATTTTTCTGCTGCTCAGTTTAGTTTTGGGAGCTTTGCTGCTGGGTTACTGGTGGCTGGTACTGGAACCTCGTTTAATAGAGGAAGCCAAACTTCACGCTCAGGTTGTGGCCAATGCACAGGCCAGTAATCTGGAAAAAATTCTGGCATCTAAAACCATCTCCGATATTCCGACTCAGCTTAACTCTGAACTGAATAATATTCTTCGTATTACTGAACCTGCAACCAATGTCAAACTGTTCAAAAGCATTCATTTGCAGCTGGACAAAAACTTTAGCACTACATATCAATTGCCACCCAGACTGACTCGCGGCGAACCCCACTGCGGTAATTGTATAACCATTATACAGGCACTTTATTCTGAACCAGATGACAGAATGATCGGTACGGTAAAATTTAACCTTAATGGCAGGATTTTTCTTAAATTAAAAAGCGATCTTGAAAAAAAGCTTTTTACCGAAGCCGTGTTTATGTTTCTTATTCTGTTTGTTGTCTGGGTTGGCGCAACCCAGTTAATTATGCGCCTGAATATACAAAGGGAAAACTGGGAACAGGCTGAAAAAGCCTTAAAAAAACATGAACAGACCTATAATCGCCTGCTCAATAATCTAAACAATTATTTTACCTATAAAAAGAACCCCCAGGGTGAAATGATTCATATGAGTAACTCCGTTGAAAAGGTTCTGGGTTATCAGTTAGAGGATATTAAACTTAATTTTGATAAGTACTGCCTGGACTCGGAAAAATATCTGGCCAAAGTCAGCCAGACGGTGTTTGGTGATGAACAGCTTTCCTACGAAATGGAAATCCGCGCCAGTGATAACTCTATACATACTATTAATCTTTCTGAAATTGCCATTCGTGACGAAGATAATACGATCATAGAATACGAAGGCATTGCCCACGATATTACCGAACAGAAGTTATATGAACGCCAGTTGTCGGTATCCAAGGAAGAAGCGGAGCTGGCCAATAAAATTAAAAGCCAGTTCCTGGCTAATATGAGCCATGAAATACGTACCCCACTCAATGCAATTATTGGTCTGGGTCAGTTATTACTCAATAGCAAGCTCAATGAAAAACAGCTTTCCCAGCTTAAAAAAATTAATTTCTCTTCACATTTATTATTAAACCTGGTCAACGAGATTCTGGATTTTTCCAAGGTCGAATCGGATCAGATTGAACTGGAACAGGTTAATTTTTCCATTTATGAACTCATTGAAAACCTGAAGCATATGTCCCTGGAAAAAGCCCGGCAGAAAAATCTGCGCCTGATTTATAAAATTGATCGGTCAGTTCCGGACAACCTGATCGGGGATCCACTAAGACTGAGCCAGATATTCCTTAACCTGATTAATAATGCCATTAAATTCACCCAACGAGGCAAGGTGATTATTAATATCCAGATGAACTCCATGGATAATGACCTCTGTACCCTGCTGTGCAGTGTTCAGGACACCGGCATTGGTATTTCACCCAAGCAGTTTGACAAGTTATTTAAACCTTTTTCACAGGTGGACAGTTCCATGACCAGACAGTTTGGCGGTACCGGCCTGGGACTGGCCATCTGCAAAAAAATGGTGAAGTTAATGCACGGGGAAATCTGGGTGGAAAGCCAGCTGCAGGTGGGCAGTACCTTTTATTTTACCGTTCAGCTGGCTATGAGCCATAATCAGGCTAACCCTATTTTTGAGGAATCCAGTGCCGGACTGGAGCAGATTTCAGACAGTACCGATTCTGATCAGATGGATACTCATGTCCAGCCTGCACAACGGCCCAGAATACTTCTGGCAGAAGATAATGAAATTAACCAGGAAGTTGCCTTAAATATTCTGGCTGAAATGAACATGGATGTGGTCGTGGTTAATGACGGTCTGGAAGCTCTGGAAAAAGTGAAACAGGAATCTTTTTCCCTGATCCTGATGGATCTGCAAATGCCGGTAATGGATGGTTTTGAAGCCACCCGGCTGATTAAGTCTATGCCGGCTCACCGCAATATTCCCATTATTGCCATGACCGCCCATACCATGCAGGGAGACCGGGACAAATGCCTGGCTATGGGTATGGATGATTACCTGCCCAAACCTATTGATATTAAGGTTTTCACCCAAACTCTGAAAAAATGGTTAAAGCGTAATTAAATCAGGCCGTTTTAATCTGTTCAGCTGTACCCGTTTTATCCATTTTACGCAGACGTTCTATATTCTGGTGGCAACCCGCATGCAGTAATTCAGTCATTGCCGAAGCAGGTAATGGTCTGGAATAGTAAAACCCCTGTACCAGGGGGCATTTAAACGCTCTCAGGCGGTTTAGCTGATCCTCAGTTTCAACCCCTTCTGCCACCACATTCATGTTCAGATCTCTGGCCAGCAGCATCAGGGTTCTCACCAGTTGCAGCCCTTTGCCCTCCGGCCCCATATCCTGAATAAAGTCCTTATCAATTTTCAGAGTATCAAAGTCAAATTCCTGCAGATAGGTCAGGGAGCAATAACCTTTGCCAAAATCATCAATACTGATAGAAATACCCTTATCACGAATTTTCAGTATCTTGTCTTTCACCTGTTCCCTGTGACCAATCAGAGCGGTTTCAGTGACTTCCATATTCAGCTTCTGGCTGGATATTCTGGATTTTTTCAGTATTTCTCCGATTTTTTCTTCAATTCGAATATCCGTAAGCTGAATACTGGACAAATTAACGGCAATACTGAACTCTTCCCGCGCATTAAACTGTAAATTCCATTCCCGTACCTGACGACAGGCCTGTTCCAGTACCCAGAGCCCTATTTCTTTTATCTGTCCGGTATGTTCTGCAACCGGGATAAAACGCTCTGGTGAAACAGAGCCAAGGGTAGGATGCTGCCAGCGTAATAAGGCCTCAAAGCCTTCAATAACCCCCTTATTCAAATCAATAACCGGCTGATAGTAAACCTCCATCTGCTGCTTATCCAGTGCACTGCGCAGATCATTTTCAATCCGCATCGTTTCCAGCGCCGAATGATGCATTTGCGGATCAAACACATAAAACTGACCTTTACCCTGCGACTTGGCATGGTACATGGCAATATCCGCATCGCGGATCATATCATCGCTATTCGCATAATGATCTGAGCTGATACAGATACCGATACTGGCATTGGTATAAATCTGATCAGAATCCACATCAAAAGGCCGTTTAAATGAACCCAGGATACGTTCGCTGACTAAAACCGTATCTTCCAGACCGTCAATATCTTCCAGCAGCAGGGTAAATTCATCACCGCCCATACGGGCAATAGTATCACCGGGACGCAGCAGTTGACTGATGCGCTCAGCCAGTGCCATCAATAATTTATCACCGACTTTATGCCCCCGGCTGTCATTAAGGTTTTTAAAGCGGTCCAGATCCATAAAACAGACGGCAAATTTATTGCGGGAGTCTCTTTTTGAACGCTTAAATGCCTGCTCCAGACGGTTTTTAAACAGTCTGATATTAGGCAGACCAGTTAAGTCATCATACATGGCCTTATAGGTCAGCTGATGCATCATACCTTTAAGTAACCAGGCAAAAAATATAATAGCCAGCATACCCAGAAGCCAGACCACCAGGTGCGTGGCCAGTATGCTGTTACCGGTTTCTTCTGCTGCGGCAATATAAGGCTGCAGGGGAATAGAGACGCTAACACCACCGCGTAAATCACCGTCTTTATAACCCAGAATACCATGACATTTAACACAGCCTTCCGTCATATACATTGCTTTCATATAGCGTAAGTACGGTTGTCCGTCGATATTCTGCTGCTCATAAAAGGTATCCGTTTTTCCTGATTCAAACAGATCCAGTGCTTTGAGCTGCCATTGATCCGGTTTATTAGCCGGATTAAGCTGCTTTTTTCCCGTGATTTTACCTTTAATACCGTAATCCCCTTCAAATTCCTCAATCATCTGACGGCTCATATAAGCGGGATTCATTAAGGTCAGCTTCATACCATCGGTAGTCACAACATCACGGTTGGGCAAATGAGAAAGTGCCGGGTTAGGCCGGGTACGCTCATCGGGTTTTACATAGACACCGCCATGACGAGCCGCCCATTGGCGGAAAGCCACGTCCTTATTCCAGTAGGACTGCGCCTGAGACAGGGCAAGACTGAATTTTTCTCTGGCAATATTATCGATATTCCAGAAATAGGAATAGGCAACCAGTAACGTTAATATCAAAACAGCGGCTGCCGAGGGCAAATAAATTTTTTTGCCTATAAATAAAGTATCACTGCTGTTTAAATTATGCATAAAAGCTAAACTGCATGGCTGGTAATATGTAAAATCTAGGAAAGTATTGGGAATTTGTCAAAGAATTCAGGAAAAAACGGCTGGTTATATTTTTCATTAACTGATGAGGATCAGGCTGATATTATCCTTACCACCAGCCTGATTGGCCTGTGCGACCAGTGCCGCTGTGCATTGCTCCATTTGCGTCTGAGTCAGTTCAGTACCACCAGCAGGAAGCTTCTCTGCCAGCAGACGATTAATCTGCTGGTAAGAGAGCATATTGGTCAGCCCGTCTGAGCAAAGCAGTAAATAGTCATTCGGCATCCTGGGAATGCAAATGACTGTAGGTTCAGGCGTCCCATCCATGCCAATATACTGCAGTAACTGATTGGTACCGGGATGAGTCTTACTTTGATCCTGACTAACATCGCCATTAGCCAGCAAATGAATGAAAAGGTTATGATCATTGGTTACCTGTTGTAAGACCTGGTCACGAAACAAATAAGCCCGACTATCGCCCATATGGGCAATAAAGTAATATTGTTGAGTTAACAGAGCCATCACCAGGGTGGTTCCCATTCCTTCAAATTCACTTTTTCGGGAACTTTCATGCAGAATACGATTACTTAAATCAACCAGCGAGGATTGAATTTTAAGAATCACTTCACTTTTATTTAATGATTCCGGATTCGGTATGCGCTGGTGGATCAATAAGGGCAGTACTTCAACCACCAGCCTGGAAGCCACATCACCGGCCGGTCTGCCTCCCATACCGTCGGCGACCATAAACAAGTTCTGTTCGGGAAACAGGCCGAGGCTGTCCTCATTTCTTTCTCTGAGTCTTCCCTGATCAGTCATTCCCGCGTATTTGATCATCACGTTTTATATCACTTCTATAATACTTTTAATAAATCAGTTTTTAGATCCCTGACGGACTGATAGGTCAGTTTAGGTTTATCATTAAGCACCCTGTCAATTAACTTTCCCAATGCCTGCGGAACAGCCACATCCCGCTCCATTATGGGTACCGGGGGCATCTTCAGGGTCGTCAGCCAGGGATCGGTGCGTTTATTGTAATTTCTGGGATGACAACCGGTTAACATTTTATAAAAGGTGGCTGTAGCCGCCCAGATATCCACTTCCGGACGAGCCAGTTTAAAATTAATAATTTGCTGTCTGGGCATATAATAAGGCGTACCAGCAGATACTCCAGTTGCAGTTCTGCCGCTTAAACCGGCCGTGTCAAAGGCTTTGGCCAGACCAAAATCCGCAATTTTGGCCCGCCATATCCCCTCCTGACGGGTTAAAAGAATATTGCCCGGTTTAATGTCCCGATGCACCAGTCCAATACCGTCTGTTGTCGTACCATCCGCCAGCACAATCGCCGGAACCTTAACCTGATGAGCATAAGCCAGGCCGTCGAGGATCTGCAGATAAATTTTTAAGGCCAGCGATAAAGGCAGGCGCCCACCCTTGCTTTTAAGCAAACGAGCCACACTGCCGCCTTCACAATAATCGGTGGTAAAAAACCAGGTGCCCTCATGACAGCCGATATCATAGACCTGAACAATATTTTTATGTTTAAGCAGCCGGGTATTGCGGGTTTCACGCATAAACTGTTTATGAGCCCTGCTGCTGGCTTCTACCCTGGGCAGCATCACCTTTAAAGCCAGATTTTTACGGGTTTCCTGATGAGAGGCCAGATAGACTGCGCCCATATTGCCCCGACCCAGTTCCTTACGGATCATATAACCTTTAATGGCCGGCAGTTCCTTCTCCAGTTCATCCGGATCTGTTTTATCGGTGTCATGAAGCATTTTATTAACTCTGTCCAGAGGATCTGACTGTGACACTTCAGTCATATTAATCTTATGCTCCAGTTTTGAGGTGTGTTCTATTGATTCTCCTTCTGTATCGCTTTCTATCTCCTTTTCAGCCTCCTTCGATACAATAGACACTTCAAGCTCAGTATCACCCAGCTGAATTTTATCCCCGTTGTGCAGATTGTATTCAGGATAAATCAGCCCCTGGGCCTTGAAGATATCTTCACCGGCATCCCTCTGACCAATTTTTTTGTGATTAACAAAGGTGCCGTTCAGACTACCGAAATCCCTGATACATATTTCCGGCGGGTTAATATCCAGCAGGCAGTGATAACGTGAAATGGTTTCGTGCTGCTCATCATCCGGTAATAAAATATTACAGTCAAGCGCCCGGCCAATAACACAAACCGTCCGCTCATTAAACGTATATTGCT
>JALTKC010000412.1 GCA_027076245.1 Gammaproteobacteria bacterium | reverse complement strand
CCCTATATTGTTGCAGGAGATTAATATGCCTATTTATGAATACCGATGTGACGGTTGCGGTCATGAAATGGAAATTATGCAGAAAATGTCTGATGATCCCATGAAAGACTGCCCTGTATGCAAGGAATCTAAACTGAAAAAACTGATTTCTGCCTCAGGTTTTCGTCTAAAAGGCAGCGGCTGGTACGAAACCGATTTTAAAAACTCTAAAAAATCATCTGGCAGCAATTCCGGCAGTCAGTCCGGCGGTGGCTGTGGCGGCGGCAGTTGCGGTTGTCACTAAAACTGCTTTACTAAATCCGTATAAATCAGACTTGCAAAGTCCGAAAAACTTTCTATCAGTCAGCCCTTGTAGTCTGCCCCTGTAAAGCTTAAAATTAGCGGTTTTCGATTAACCATTCAAATTGCAGCTAATTACAGGAATACAGGGTATGCGAAGCCATTATTGCGGGCATTTATCAGAAGAACACATTGATCAGGAAGTGACATTAAGCGGCTGGGTGCATCGTCGCCGGGATCATGGCGGTGTTATCTTCGTTGACCTGAGAGATCGGGAAGGTATTGCCCAGATTGTTTTTGACCCTGATAATCCTGAAATGTTTATGCAGGCTGAGCGTATTCGTAATGAATACGTGCTGCAGGTAAAAGGCAAGGTACGTCAGCGTCCGGACGGTACGGAAAACCCTGAAATGCCTACTGGCCAGGTGGAAGTCATGGCTCAGGAACTGGTGGTTCTGAACAGTGCCCAGACCCCTCCGTTTCAGCTTGATGATGATGATGTATCAGAAGAGCATCGCCTGCGCTACCGTTATATAGACCTGCGCCGTCCGGAAATGCAGCAGCGTCTGATCCTGCGTGCTCAGATCACCCGTTATCTGCGTAACTACCTGGATGATGAAGGTTTTCTGGATATAGAAACCCCCATTCTGACTAAGGCAACACCGGAAGGTGCCCGTGATTATCTGGTGCCCAGCCGTACCCATCCCGGTGATTTTTTTGCACTGCCTCAGTCCCCTCAGTTATTCAAACAATTATTAATGATGTCCGGCATGGACCGTTATTACCAGATCACCCGCTGTTTCCGGGATGAAGATCTGCGTGCTGATCGTCAGCCGGAATTTACTCAGCTGGATATAGAAACCTCCTTCCTGGAAGAAGAGCAGTTGATGAACCTGATGGAAGAAATGATCCGCGGTCTGTTTGCCCGGGTTCTGGAAGAGCAGTTGCCCAACCCCTTCCCCCGTATGACTTATGCCGAAGCTATGAACCGCTACGGCAGTGATAAACCGGATTTGCGTATTGATCTGGAACTGGTGGAAGTGGCTGATGTGCTGACTGATGTAGATTTCAAAGTATTTTCCGGACCCGCTAAAGATCCCAACAGCCGGGTCACCGCTTTAAGAGTGCCTAAAGGCTCAGAACTGACCCGTAAGCAGATTGATGAATACACCAAATATGTAGGTATTTATGGTGCCAGGGGGCTGGCTTATATTAAGGTTAATGAAAAAGCCTTGGGCAGAGAAGGTCTGCAGTCGCCTATTGTTAAGTTTATTCCCGATGAAGCCTTAACGGTGATTCTGGATCGCACCGGTGCAGAAGATGGCGACTTAATCTTCTTTGGTGCCGATAAGGCCAAAGTGGTTAATGAAGCACTGGGTGCTTTGCGTATTAAAGTGGCTCAGGATCTGGGGCTGGTCAAGCGCGGCTGGCAGCCGTTATGGGTGGTGGACTTCCCCATGTTTGAATACGATGACGATGGCCAGCGCTGGACCGCATTGCATCATCCGTTTACTTCTCCGAATACAGTCGATCCGCAGGAATTGCTGGACAATCCCGGTGAGAGTCTGTCCCGCGCTTATGATATGGTATTAAACGGTACTGAACTGGGCGGCGGTTCTGCCCGTATTCACAGTCAGGCCATGCAGGAAAGTGTATTTAAGTTACTGGGTATCAGTGATGAGGAAGCCCAGGACAAGTTCGGCTTCCTGCTTGAAGCTCTGAAATACGGCTGTCCTCCCCACGCCGGTATTGCTTTTGGTCTGGATCGTCTGGTGATGTTAATGACCGGCTCCGGATCCATCCGTGAAGTGATGGCTTTCCCTAAAACTCAATCCGCAGCCTGTCTGCTGACATCGGCGCCGTCTGCAGTGAGTCCGGCGCAGTTAAAAGAGCTGGGGATAAAGAAACGTGAAGTTTTAAGTGATAAAATTGCAGAATAAAACTGAAATTTAAAATACAAAGAGGGTTCTAATGGCAGGTCATAGTAAATGGGCAAATATTCAGCACCGTAAAAAAGGTCAGGATGCCAAGCGTGGAAAGTTATTTACTAAATTAATTCGTGAAATTACAGTCGCGGCCCGTTTAGGCGGTGGCGATCCGGATGCCAATCCACGTTTGCGTGCCATTGTGGATAAATCTTTGCGTGCCAATATGACCCGGGATACTATTGAGCGGGCCATTAAGCGCGGGGCCGGTGATACTGACGGGGATAATTTTGATGAGATCCGTTATGAAGGTTATGGCCCCAGTGGTGTCGCTGTCATGGTGGACTGTCTGACCGATAATAAAAACCGTACGGTAGCCGAAGTGCGTCACGCCTTTACCAAGGCCGGTGGCAATCTGGGTACTGATGGTTCGGTGTCTTATCTGTTCAGTAAAATCGGTATTTTAAGCTATCCTGCCGGCAGTGATGAAGATGCCATTATGGAAGCGGCTCTGGATGCCGGAGCCGAAGATGTGGAAACCAATGAAGACGGTTCTATTGACGTTATTACAACACCTGAAAACTTTATGGATGTTAAGGATGCCATGGTGGCCGCCGGTTTTGATCCGGAAGTCGCAGAAGTGACTATGAAAGCATCAACCTCTGTTGATTTAAGTCTGGACGATGCTCAAAAAGTTATGCGTATGGTGGATATGCTCGAAGATCTGGATGATGTGCAGAATGTCTATTCCAATGCCGAATTTTCTGATGAGGTTATGGAGCAATTAAGTCAGTAGTACCATAAACATATGTGCTCCCCTCCCTTCCCTGGGAGCGCGGGCATCCTGCCCGCACTCCCAGAAAACGATACAAAGGACACCATTACCATCAGCCAGTCCATAACTGAAAAAAAAATAATCCTGGGTATCGATCCGGGTTCCCTCAAAACAGGCTATGGTCTCATAGAATCCTCAGGTAACCGCTTACGCTTTCTGGAATGCGGTACCATTAAAACCGGCGGCGGTCCCTTACCTCCCCGACTGCAAATTATTTTTAAAGATATCCAGCAGGTTGTCCGGCACTGGTCACCCGATGAAATGGCCATTGAAAATGTCTTTCTGGCCCGCAACCCGGACTCTGCCCTTAAATTGGGACAGGCCAGGGGAGCGGCTATCTGTGCGGTTATGGCTGAAAATATTCCGGTCTCTGAATATACGGCCAATCAGGTCAAACAGGCAATAGTGGGCAGGGGGCATGCCGCCAAGTCTCAGGTTCAGCACATGGTTAAAGTGCTGCTCAATCTTAATACTACCCCACAGGCTGATGCGGCAGATGCTCTGGCTATTGCACTGTGTCATGCGAATACCCGTAAAACCATGCTAGAATTAAAACCCAGTGCCAGTCCACGCTATCCTGCAGAAGTTCTGGGTGCGATACGCGGTAGAAGAAAAAAACGCTTCACTCTATAATAGTGTCCATCAATAAATGGATGCACACTATAATAATTACAACAAAAAAGACGGTTTACTATACATAATGATTGGACGTTTATCCGGTATTTTAATTCAGAAACAGCCTCCCTTATTAATGGTCGATGTGCATGGGGTTGGTTATGAAGTGCAGGCACCTATGAGTACCTTTTATCAGTTACCGGAGCTGGATAATCCGGTGGTGATCCTGACCCATCTGGTGGTACGTGAAGATGCCCAGTTATTATACGGTTTTCATAGTGAGTCGGAGCGGTTATTATTTAAGAGCCTGATAAAGGTCAATGGTGTCGGCCCCAAACTGGCGCTGACCATTTTATCGGGGATCAGTGCGGATGAATTTGTGCAGGTGGTTAAAAACAATGATGAGTCCGGTCTGGTGCGTTTGCCCGGTATTGGTAAAAAGACCGCTCAGCGCCTGATTATTGAAATGAAAGACCGGCTTAAAGACTGGCAGCTACCATCGGATAATACAGACGACAAAACCTCGACTGAGTCTGATAATTCTGTTTCGGAACAGGATACTATACAGGAAGCTGTCAGCGCCCTGATTGCACTGGGCTATAAACCGGTTGAAGCCAGTAAAATGATTTCCAGACTGGACAGTGAAGGGCAAAGCTGTGAGATGTTAATCAAACAGGCACTTAAAAACACCGTTAGAAACTAATTTGCAATCATAGATCGCCTGTTCATTCCCTCTCCCTCCGGGAGAGGGCCAGGGTGAGGGGAATTTAAACCAGAAAAATGCTGGACAACGAACGAATTATTAGCTCAACCGAACTGTCAAGTGAAGACCTTCTTGATAAGGCTATACGCCCTAAAACCCTGCAGGATTATGTCGGCCAGCCTTCTGTCTGTGAACAGATGGAAATTTTTATTCCCGCTGCACGCAACCGCAATGAAGCCCTGGACCATGTACTGATTTTCGGGCCGCCCGGCCTGGGTAAAACCACCCTGTCGCATATTATCGCCAATGAAATGGGTGTTAATATGCGTCAGACATCAGGGCCGGTTCTTGAGCGTCCCGGCGATCTGGCCGCATTGTTAACCAATCTGGAAGAAGGCGATGTGCTGTTTATTGATGAAATTCATCGCCTCAGCCCGGTGGTAGAAGAAGTGCTTTACCCAGCTATGGAAGACAATCAGCTGGATATTATGATTGGTGAAGGTCCGGCTGCCCGTTCAATCAAACTGGATTTACCGCCCTTTACCCTGATTGGTGCTACCACCCGTGCCGGACTGCTGACATCACCGCTTAGAGATCGTTTTGGCATTGTGCAGAGACTGGAATTTTATTCCATTGCCGATCTGTCTCATATTGTAGCCCGTTCAGCCAGAATCATGGGAGTGGATATTGAGCCTCATGGTGCTGCAGAAATCGCCAAACGTTCCCGGGGTACACCACGCATTGCTAACCGTCTGCTAAGACGGGTACGGGATTTTGCGGAAGTAAAAAGCAATGGTACAGTCAATGCTAAAATTGCTGATCAGGCTTTAAATCTTCTGGATGTGGATCCCATGGGGTTTGATATGATGGACCGCAAGCTGTTGCTCAGTATTATAGAAAAATTTGACGGCGGCCCGGTGGGTATTGATAATCTGGCTGCGGCCATCAGTGAAGAAAAGGGCACCATTGAGGATGTACTGGAACCTTTTCTGATCCAGCAGGGCTATATTATGCGAACTCCCCGGGGACGGGTAGCCACGGATATGGCTTATTTACACTTTGGCTTAGAAAAGACGGGTATAGAGAAGGGTAGCTAAAATGGAATTTATCTGGCCAGTCAGAGTCTATTACGAAGACACCGACAGCGGCGGGGTGGTTTATCACTCCAATTACCTGAACTTTATGGAACGGGCCCGTACGGAATGGCTGCGTGCTTTAGGGCTTGAACAGGACGAAATCATTAATGAATACGGTATTGTCTTTGTGGTCAGCAGCCTGTCGATTAATTACCTGAAACCCGCCCTGTTTAATGATGCTCTGCAGGTCAGCTCCAGTGTAAAAAAACTGTCTAAAGCCAGTCTGGTATTTGAACAGAGTATTATACGTCCTGCTGATAATGGTGGTGAAGATATTCTGACCCGGGGCGAAGTGAAAATAGTCAGCCTCAGTCTGCATAAAAAAAGGCCGGTGGCTTTACCAGAAATGATTTATAACAAGTTTAAAGCCCTGCTATGAGCTTACTATGAAAGTCAGGGTTATTATTTTATCTGTTTACGAGTAAACCTGTATGCAACATGACATGTCAATTTTATCCCTGATCACCAATGCCAGCTTTATGGTACAGATGGTGATGCTGGGCCTGCTGATGGTTTCTATAATATCCTGGACCATGATTATTCAAAAGTGGCGGGTATTGAAACAGGCCAAACAGGAAGCTAATCTGTTTGAACGCCGTTTCTGGTCAGGAGCGGATCTGGTGGATCTGTATAAAGCTTTAACGCAGAGAAAAAATGCTCAGGGTATGGCCAGTATTTTTGAAGCCGGCTTCAGGGAATACGCCAAATTACACAAACAGCCCGGCATAATCAGTGACGCTGTTCTGGAAGGGGCGCAAAGAGCCATGCGGGTTACCCTGAATCGGGAAGTGGAACGGGCCGAATCAGGTTTGCCATTTCTGGCCACAGTGGGTTCCACCAGCCCTTATGTCGGCCTGTTTGGAACCGTCTGGGGGATTATGAACTCTTTCCGTGCCCTGGGACAGGTTGAGCAGGCCACCATGTCTATGGTAGCACCCGGTATTGCAGAAGCACTGATTGCAACCGCCATGGGGTTGTTTGCGGCCATTCCTGCAGTGATTGCCTTTAACCGTTTCTCCTATAGTGTAGAACGTTTGGAAAGCCGTTATGATGGTTTTATGGAAGAGTTCTCAAATCTGCTTAACCGTCAGGTGCATAATCAGTAATGGCCAGAAAACGCCGTAAGCCCATGGCCGAGATCAATGTGGTACCCTACATCGATGTTATGATGGTGCTGCTGGTGATCTTTATGATCTCGACCCCTTTGCTGACTCAGGGGGTAAAAGTGGATTTGCCCCAGGCAGAAGAAACCGAAGCACTGGATCCCAAACCGACAGAAACCGTTATTGTTAAAGTGGATGTCCAGGGCAGTTATTACCTGACCATTGGTCTGGGCAAGGAACAGCCGGTGGACAGAACCGCACTGGTGGAACAGATTAAAAACCAGCTGCTGGTGACCCCGAAACTGTCCGTACTGGTGGCTGGTGATAAAGATGTACAGTATGTTTATATTATGGATGTACTGGCCTTATTAAGTCAGGCGGGCATTCCCAATGTCGGGCTGATGACCAGAACCCTGGACGAGCAGACGCAACATTAAATATGATTGAATGGATAAAAGAAAACAGTATTGCTTTTACCATTGCCGTCATTTTGCACCTGCTGTTTATTGGTGCTTTATTATTTAACTGGGAATACGATAAGCCTAAACAGATTGTTCTTAAACAGGGTGATGTGATCCAGACCACGGCTGTGGATGCCAATAGCTTTAATGCTAAAATTGAACAGATAGAGCAAAAGAAAGAACAACAGAAAAAAGCCGAGCAACAACGTAAAGCGGCTGAAGAACGGAAAAAGAAAGCGCTTAAGGAAAAAAAACGTCGGGAAGAATTAAAACGAAAAGAAGAACAGAAACGCAAAAAAGCGGAAGCGGCTCGCAAAAAAGAACAGCAACGCAAAGCCGCTCTGCTGAAAGAGAAGAAATTAAAAGAGCAAAAGCTAAAAGAGCAAAAGCGTAAGGAAGCAGAGAAAAAAGCAGCCGAAGAAAAGCGTAAAAAAGAAGAAGCCCGTAAAAAAGCTGAGGCCCGAAAAGCCGAGGCCCAAAAAGCAGAAGAAAAAAAGCGCAAAGAGGCCGAGCAGAAACGCAAAGAAGAACAGAAACGAATAGCAGAACAAAAACGTAAAGAACAGCAACGGCGAAAAGCTGAAGCCGAAAAAAAACGTCAGGCAGAACTCAGGCGCCAGCAGGAGCGGGAACGTGCCGAGCGTGAACGATTAAGTCGGGGGATTGTCAATAAGTATGTTGCCCTGATCGCCCAGAAAATTGAGCGTAACTGGCGTCAGCCGCTGGATGCGCCGCGTGATCTGCAGTGTAAAATTGATATCCGGCTACGCTCCAATGGGGATGTGCTCAATGTTCAAATTGCAGAAAGCAGCGGTAATGCCGCTTTTGACCGTTCAGTAATAACAGCGGTACGCAGAGCATCGCCATTGCCTGTACCTAAAGATAGTGTTATTTTTAAAGAATTCGAAGTCATGAGATTACGATTTGAGCCTGGAAGCCACTAAGTACATGAAATTATTCACACTCAAGCCCATCAGAGCGGTTGTTTTATTATTGGTTTATCTGCTGTTTATAAGCTCCCCAGCCTGGGCGGTTCTGGAAGTTGAGATTAAGGGCGGCTTTAAAAGTGCCAACCCCATTGCTATTGTACCTTTTGCCTGGCCTCAAAGCGGTTCGGCGCCCACCGATATTGCGCAGATTGTGCGTTCTGATCTGGCCCGCAGCGGAATTTTTTCTCCCTTAAAACTCAATCAACTGCCGGAACGCCCGGCACTGGGCGGTAATATTAACTTTGACCGCTGGAAAAACACCGATGCAGAGCAACTGGTTATTGGCGCCATTACTCCGGTCGGCCAGGATCTGTATGAAGTAAAATTCCAGATGCTGGATGTGTTCAGCCGTCAGGAGATAGTTGCCTATCGTTATACTGTCAGGAAAAACCAGTTAAGACGAGTGGCTCATCAGATCAGTGACAAAATTTATGCAAAGCTGACCCATACCCGGGGTGCCTTTGATACGCTTATTGCTTATGTGGTAGTCAATAATGATCCGGGCAGTAAAAAAAGAACCTATACCCTGGCGGTAGCCGATTCAGACGGCTTTGGTGAGCAGATCATCCTTAAATCCAGAAAACCCATTATGTCACCGAGCTGGTCACCCAATGGCAAGCGTCTGGCCTATGTGTCTTTTGAAAAAGACCGTTCCATTGTTTATCTGCAGGAACTGAAAACCGGTCAGCGTAAAGTCCTGGCTCAGTTTAAGGGCATTAATAGTGCCCCGGCGTTTTCTCCTGACGGTAAACGGCTGGCTCTGACCCTGTCCAAAGACGGTAACTCGGAAATATATATTATGTATATTGCCAGTGGCGTATTGCAGCGTATAACCAATCATTACAGTATTGATACCGAACCCTCCTGGTCGCCCGATGGCCGGAGCATTATATTTACCTCAGACCGGGCGGGTAAACCACAGATTTATCAGGTTGCCGTAGGCCCTCAGGGCAAAGCCGGTAATCCCCGCCGCCTGACTTATGAGGGGGATTATAATTCCAATGCCAGCTATTCACCGGACGGTAAACGTATTACTCTGATCACCCGTGTGCAGGGGCAGTACCGAGTCGCTACGCTGGAACTGGAGACAGGTTATCTGCAGGTTTTGACCCGTTCCAGCCTGGATGAATCCCCGTCCTGGGCACCTAATGGAAAAATGATTTTATATGCAACCGAGTTGCGCGGCCGGGGTATTCTGGAAGCCATTGCCGTTGACGGCAGCAACTCACCTCAAAGATTACGTGTACTGAGCGGAGATGTAAGAGAACCCGCATGGTCACCTTACCGCAGCCGATAAACACCAGGAGCCTGAAATGACCAAATTTCTGAAAACCTTAATTCTGTTAATAATGTTCACCCCTCTGTTATTACTTACAGCCTGTTCTTCCACCAGTGATAACGAAACCAATAATGCCGCTGTAGAAGATCGTACCGGCGGTACGGCAGGTGACCAGAGCGGGGAAGGCTACGAAGGCCAGACCGGGGGCTATAATGATTCCGGCATGGGGGATGGCTCCGCCATGAACGGCCAGTCCTACAGCGGAGATCCACTGTCTGATCCCAATAGTCCCTTATCCATAAGAACCATTTATTTTGACTATGACAGTGCACAGATCAGCACCGAAGGTCAGTCCGCCCTAAATGCTCATGCTGAATATCTTTCTCTGAATCCGGACAGGGTCATTACCATTGAAGGCCATACCGATGAACGGGGCACCAGAGAATATAACCTCTCTCTGGGTGAGCGCCGTGCCCAGGCTGTGGCTGACTTTCTGATGGCCTCCGGTGTACCGGCACAACAGATGAAAGTCACCAGCTATGGTGAAGAAAACCCGGTGGCACTGGATCATAATGAATCGGCCTGGCAGTTAAACCGTCGTGTTGAGCTGATTTATTAAGGATTGCGGATATCTTATGAGCTTTATTAAAAGAACGAGCTTTGCATTATCCGGTCTGATATTGCTTTCCGCTGTTCATAACGTTCTGGCTGTATCCGGGGATGATTATAAAAATCGTCCTCTGGATGTTCGGGTAGAACGTCTGGAACGGCTGATGAGCTCCCAGAAACAGCTGGAATTTCTGTATCGTCTGAAACAACTGCAGAAAGAAAATCAGGAACTGCGCAGTTTACTGGAAGAACAGGCCAATGAAATCCGTCAGCTTAAACAGCAGCAGCGTCAGTTGTACCAGGACATGGATCGTCGGCTGGGACAGGGTGCCGGTGTTTCACAGACACCATTAAGCGGAACAGAATCAGCTGTTCAGGAAAAATCTCAGGAAAAAACAGCCCCTCCTGTTGAGGTCATTGAGAAGTCCACCGTCAAACCGTCTAATTACGGTATTACACAAAGGGAAGAAATACTGGTAGAACAACCTGGGCCATCATCCTCAAAACCTGTCTCGGCCAGCACTTCACAAAAGCCTCATGTAGCAGTCAGAAAACCTATGACGGCCAAAGAACGTCAGGCAGAACAACAAGCCTATCAGGAGGCCTATAATGAGTTAAAAGCCCGTCGTTATAATGCCGCCAGGGAAGCGTTCAGTCAGTTTATTGAACAATACCCCCATGGCCGTTATGCCCATATTGCCCAGTACTGGATTGCCGAATCCAGTTATGCCCAGAGAGATTATGAACAGGCCATTGCCGATTACCAGCGCCTGCTGGATGTCTATCCCTTCAGCCCCAAAAAAGCCGAAGCTGAGCTTAAAAAGGCTTATAGTTATTATGAGCTTGGTAAAAAAGACGAAACCCGGAAAACACTAGAGCAGTTATTACGTCAGTACCCTGATACCACGGAAGCCGGACAGGCTCGACGTTTATTAAAAAAATTATAAAAATTAATAAAAACTGATAAAAAAACTTGCCAAAAAAACTAAAAACGGTAGAATATGCGCCATCTTGATTGAGACGGAAATTGAACCACCAAATTTGTTTAAATTAAGTATGGGTCGTTAGCTCAGTTGGTAGAGCAGTGGACTTTTAATCCATTGGTCGTGAGTTCGAGTCTCACACGACCCACCATTATTTCAAACCCCTGATAGCTTTTGCTTTCAGGGGTTTTTTCGTTCAGGTTAAACATAAACATCAAGAACGGGCAGGGTAACTGGCTGGTTGACAGGGTTATAACCTTCAAAATTATCTCTTGCTTCATTCAGTCTTTCATAAACGGAAACACCCAAAGCACGTTTTTGTGCAGTCTGTAAGGCCTCATTGACACTGGCAGCATCATAAGTCCAGACTGAAGAACTGCTTTCAGAGCTGTTGGTGCTGGATGTCTGACTATTGTCAGAAGCATTGGCTGATGCAGATGCATAGGTTTCAAACTGCTGTTTGACCAGTTGCTGTGAGTATAATTCAACACCGGTTTCCCGGGCTGAATCTCTTAAGGCCTGGTTGGATAATTTAACAGCCTCAACATCTAAAGGCTGACCGGACTGCTGAGCTTCAGCAACCTGCTGCAGGGTATTACGCCGGGTTGCCTGTTGAACCAGATCCAGATAGGTATTGTTATTTAAGCTGGTAGTAGTAAGCATGACTGTCTCCCGGTAGATTTAATGTTCTTTATTTGGCTTTGATATTAATATATCAATATAGCTGTCCATATTCCTGACCATAGCGGACAAAAATCTGACATAAAATGACAAATTTTTAGAAATTACAGACTGGAAAGCTGGAGCTGTTTTTTAAAATGAGAGGGGGATTCCCCTGACCATTGTCGAAAGGCCCGACTGAAGGCACTGGAATCAGAAAAACCAGTTGAAACGCAATTTCAGTCATACTGTATTGATTCTTCTGCAGATACTCTTTACTGAGTCGGTAGCGCAAATCATCCAGAATGGTTTTAAAAGAGGTATTTTCGGCCTGCAGGTGCCGGTGCAGGGTTCTTGGGGTAAGATGCAGGAGTTGACTCACTTTCTCAATGGATACCTCAGAAGGAAGTAAACGACTGATGGCCTGACGAACCCTGCTTGTGGTATTTTCTTCATACATGCTATCCAGGTAGTCAAGTAGGGTTTTATCCGTTATCAGATTAATATTGCCCAGTGAGTTGAGCAGAGGAGTATCAACTACCTCTGCCGGCAGGCACAGTTTGTTGACCGGCTGTTCAAAAAATACCGGGCACTGAAAATAGTCACTATAGGTCTGCTGACAGGGTGGTTTCGGGTGGGCCAGATAAATTGCTGAAGGTCTGAGATCCTGACCAAAATTGTTCTGGCACATATGAAAGAGTATGGTTATACCACTGTCCATTTGCGCCATAGTCACCTGGGATGCGTCCTGTACATCCAGGATAACATAAAACTGCTCTTCCGTTTCCTCAATGGTCAGTTTAATAAACTCACTCACCATTTTCTGGTAACGTAGCAGGCGTTCAAAGGCGGCTCTTAAGGTCGGGCTGCTCAGCCAGGCATAGCCGAGCAGGTTCAGGTCAGAAGGATGAAATATTTTTGCTGTTTTAAGACCGAAGCAGGGATCCTCTATAATCTGAGAGGCCTTTGACCACTATTGCCAGGCTGTCTGATAGTTTACCCGTTTCCGGTCATTGCCCAGGTCAGTTCTGGACAGACCTGCAGAAGCAAAAATACGGTCAGCATCCTGTTGATGGTATTCCAGAAGTTTGTAAAGTATCTTTAATACCGAGGTTGATATGGTGTAAGTCATTGTATCTGCAATGGTATGATGAAATTAATTTTAGTATAGCGTCTGAAACCGGTTCTTAATACCTGTATTGCCATTGAGGTAAGTATAAACCCTTATTTTTATAAGTAACATTAATAAAATCTAATATAAGGGGTTGCTAATCTTTACGGATCGATCTATACT
>JALTKC010000411.1 GCA_027076245.1 Gammaproteobacteria bacterium | reverse complement strand
GTGAAGCAGAAACACTTTTAATCCAGCAGGGCCGGGTTAATACCGATCTGCAGGAAGGGTTGATGAGAACCCGAATGGTGCCCTTTAAAAGTCAGCTGCCCAGATTCAGACGAATTGTCCGTCAGACTGCACAGGAACTGAATAAAAAGGTCAACTTTGAACTGTCTGGTGAAAACCAGGAGATAGACCGTCGGGTGCTGGAAAAAATCATGGCACCTCTTGAGCACATGCTCAGAAATGCGATTGCACACGGTATTGAAACACCGGAACAACGCCAGGCCGCTGGTAAACCTGAAGCCGGTCATCTAAAACTGGTTATCGGCCGGGATGGTTCAGAAATAGAAATCAGAGTCATTGATGATGGTGCCGGGATTGATATCGATGCGGTCAGAAACAAGGCCATTGAACAGGGGCTGATGGTAGAAGATGCCAACCTGAACACCGATGATATTATGCGCTTTATTATTGAATCGGGTTTCAGTACTGCAACGGAAGTTAGCCAGATTGCCGGTCGTGGTGTCGGCATGGATGTAGTCAATAATGAGATCAAACAGCTCAATGGTACCCTGGAGATCAGTTCAGAACCCGGCAAAGGTACAGTATTTGATATTCATATGCCGTTGACCATGTCGGTTAGCCGGGCACTGATGGTGCAGGTGGGTGATGAAATATTTGCCATACCGCTGGTGGGTATTGAAAACATTATCCGTGAAAGTCATGATGTGCTGCAAAAACTGACGGAAGGGAATAATACCTGGTATCAGTGGCATGATGAAGAGTATCAGTTTATGCACCTGGGTACGGCACTGGGTATTAATAAACCCTCACTGCCTGGAGAAAAAAATAAATCCCCCATTTTGCTGGCCCGTTCTGGTGAGCATCGGGTTGCCCTGTTTGTGGATGCCCTGATGGGCAGTCGTGAAATTGTCGTAAAGTCTGTCGGACCGCAGCTCAGTACCGTTAAAGGTGTTACCGGAGCGACCATTCTTGGTGATGGTAAAATCGCCCTGATCCTGGATCTCGGGGTACTGGCACGTGAAGGCATTGCCATGCAGTCTATTGCAGAACAGGGTATTGAGGTACCGACTCTGGATAAGAAGGTGGTTACTGTGATGGTGGTGGATGATTCCATTACCGTAAGAAAAGTGACCCAGCGTCTACTGCAAAGGCATGATTATGAGGTGATTACCGCCAAAGATGGTGTGGATGCTATTGCCATACTGCACGAAAGCAAACCGGATGTCATGCTGCTGGATGTTGAGATGCCGCGTATGGACGGTTATGAACTGGCTACTCATATGCGTGATGATGAAAATTTCAAAGATATACCTATTATTATGATCACCTCCAGAACGGGGGATAAACACCGTGAGCGGGCTCTGAAAATAGGTGTTAATGAATATATGGGTAAGCCTTATCAGGAACAGGATCTGATCAGCAATATTAAGAAACTG
This sequence comes from Gammaproteobacteria bacterium, assembly GCA_027076245.1. Taxonomy (GTDB): domain Bacteria; phylum Pseudomonadota; class Gammaproteobacteria; order GRL18; family GRL18; genus JANELJ01. Next base: position 11,436 of record JALTKC010000411.1, on the reverse strand, counting down.
ACCAACACCTGAGCTTTATTACGATGATACTTAATGCTATGAGCCGCACCCATGCATAAGCTTCAAGGTATTAATATTGTTATTGCTTCAGGTTCCGAGCAGATACAGCAATGTTTACAGGAAGCATTCCAACGATATGGTGCGATCGTTTGCCTGTGTGATTACCTGAATCTTGATTTTGTTAAGCGTCTGGAAGCCATTAGCGATAAGGCGGAAGTTATCCTGATCGATATGGATGACAGTTATGAAGACAGCGATGAGGCTCTTGACCGTTTACTGGAACGCATTGATTTACCCATCCTGTTTCATGATAATGATTTTGATGACATTCAGGATCCGCAGCAGGAATGCGGCTTTTCTGAACCGGCCATTAATAAACTGGCCATAAAGCTGGCTGAACTTGCTCGAAGTAATCAGTTAGAAACTACTCAGGAAACAGAGGATGAGCAGACCTTAGAGCGTTCTGACTCTTATGATGGTTCTGAAACTATAAAACAGAAAGCTCATAAAGAGCTTGAGTTTCCGGTTGATGAACTCTCTCAGATCACCCAGGAACTGCTCGCTCAGAATGAAGAACTGGCGGCTGAAATTGCCCAGGAAAAACAGCAAAGTCTGGAGAATGAGCCTACTCTTGAATTAGACGATACAGAGCAATTACAGGCGGCACAAATTTCAAATGCCGCTGATGGGGACAGAGCTGACAATGTCTGGGTATTAGGTGCTTCTATCGGTGGACCTGAAGCCGTTAAACGTTTTCTGGCACGGATACCGGTTGAATTACCAGTGGCTTTTGTACTGGCTCAGCACCTGGGTGAAGGCTTTGTTTCCCTGTTAGCCACACAACTGGATCGTATCAGCTGTTTCAAGGTAAAGGAAGCTCAGGCCGGTGATGTGCTTAAACATGGTGAAGTCATTGTGGTGCCTATTGAACAGCGCATGATACTGGACGAACAGGGTCAGGTTAAATTCCTTGATGAAAAATGGAAAGGGCATTATAAACCTTCAATTGACAGTGTTATAAAAGATGTCTGCACGAGTTATAAAGAACGTGCAGGTGTAATTATATTCAGCGGCATGGGTGCTGACGGAGTTCTGGCCAGCCAGAAATTTGCAGAACAGTACCAGGGGAATATATGGGCACAAAACTCAGACACCTGTGTGGTCAGCAGTATGCCGGATTCAGTACGCAAGGCCAACCTGGTCAGCTATAGCGGCTCACCTGAAGCACTGGCCTTAAAAATAGCCATGCACTATATGGGTAAAGACGCTTATATTAACTAGTCCTGTCCTTTCATCCCCTCTCCCTCAGGGAGAGGGGATAACAAACACATAGATTATATACAGCAGATAGATGTAAAGAGGCAAAGAGATAAATATGAACCAGGTAAGCAAAGTTATCCAGGGTATCGAAGCACATAAATCCGGCAGCAATATCAATCTGGATGCTCAGGTTCGCTGTCTGACACTGAATTTTTTCAGTTATAAAATGATATTACCCAATGCTCTGGTGGCTGAAGTAACCGAGATGGATAAAATTGAACCCCGTCTGGGTGCTCCTGAGTGGTTTGCCGGTATGATGACCTGGCGTGAACAGGAAATTCCGGTACTGATATTTGAGCGGATCATGAATCCCCAGGCTTCCAAACCGCAGAACTATCGCCGGGTGATTATTCTTAATGCCCCGGACAATAAAGGTTGTGCGCCTTTTATAGCTCTTGGCTGTCAGTCTATTCCCAGCCTTTCAATGGTGGATGAAAGCCGGGTAGCACCTTCAGAACTTAAAGATAAGCAGGTGGTGCATATTAAACTGGACGGTGAGCAGTATATTATCCCCCGTATTGACTACCTGGAACAACAGGTATCCACGGTTATGACAGAACAATAGCTCATATTACCGGTTCAGGACAAATCACCCCATAATAACTGCACTGCACTCAATGCGGTTAAGGCTGCTGTTTCGGTTCTGAGGATCCTGGGGCCAAGGCGAACGCCCTGGTAGCCCCGTGAACAGGCATAATCCACTTCTTCAGGGCTTAAACCGCCTTCCGGCCCGATAAAAATATTCACACTTTTTATATCCTGACCTTTCTGCTTCAACTGGTTGTGCAGATCGGCCAGGCTTTGAGTGGCATCGGGTACCAGCAGCAGCTGGAGATCGGCAGTGAAGTTTGCTATTTCATGTGGTTTTACGCTCGGATGAATCAATACTCTTCGAGTGCGTCCTGACTGCTCACAGGCACTGTCTGCAACACTTTGCCAGTGCTGCTGTTTCTTTTCCAGTTGTTTTGCTTTTAATTTCCGGCTATTGGAACGCTCGGTAAATACCGGGGTGATCTGTATGCAGCCCAGCTCAACAGATTTCTGAATAGCAAAATCCATCCGTTCACTGCGTGATATGCCCTGAAATAAATGGGTATTAAGCGGTGATTCTATATCGCGGGCAATGAATTGTCCCAGTTGAACGCTTACTTTGCGTTTTTCGACTTCCTGAATCTGTGCGAAAAATTCACCAAAAGAACCATTATAAGGCTGCCCATTAAACAGATGAACCGAGTCGCCCTGTCTGAGGCGTAAGACATTGGCAATATAATTTACCAGAGGGGGGGGGAGGGTCAGTAACTGACCCGGCTGCAGCTCGCAATCAATAAAAAAACGTGAAAGTCTCATTAAGTCTGCCCTGTTGAGGCAGGCGGGCCTGCCTCATAAAGAAAATAAAATGGGTTTTATTATAACTTAAATGAACCGATAAGTTGCTGCAGCTGTTCCGCCAGGTTATCCAGGTTTTTAGCGTGTTCACGGGTTTCCTGGCTGGCGGTAGCCGTTTCCTGAGACTTGCTTGATATCTGGCTGACATTCTGGTTAAGACTTTCTGAGGTCTCTTTCTGAATGTTTGCGGCATTGTATATTTTTTCATTAATGACATTGATTTCATCAATGGACTGACGAATTTCTGATAGAACAATGCAGGACTCTTCAATCTGATCAATGGCATTATTGGAATATTCAGTGTTGGATTTCATGGATTCATAGGCTTTGTTGCTGGCGTTTTGCAGACGTTCAATCATGGCCTGAATTTCCAGTGTGGAATCCTGGGTTCTGGCGGCCAGAGTGCGGACTTCATCTGCTACTACAGCAAAGCCGCGTCCCTGTTCACCGGCCCTTGCGGCTTCAATCGCCGCATTTAAGGCCAGCAGATTGGTTTGTTCGGCAATACCCTGAATGACTTCCAGTACACCACCGATATTTGTGCTGTCTTTCTGTAATTGTTCAATAATCTGGGCAGCACTGGAGACATTGCTGGTCAGTTGATCTACCGTGCCGATGGTAGAGGAAATAGCAACATTACCGCGATTGGTTGCATCCTCGGCCACCTGGGTTGATTGAGTAGCCTGTTCCGTCAGACTGGCCACTTCTGTTGAATGCTCACTGAATTTCTGTACCTCAATAGCCGCCAGTTCGGTATCCTGTTTCTGCTCTTCAATGGCGGTATTGGTCTGGGCAGTAATGTCCAGTAATTCCGCAGAGGTCTGTGACAGACTGTTACTGGCCTGCAGGATCTGACTGACCGTGGTATGCAGATTATTGACAAAACGGTTAAAACTTTGTGCTATAAGGCTGATTTCATCAGAACCGGATTCGTCCAGTCGTTGCGTCAGATCGCCCTCACCTTCAGCAATATCGGTCAGCGCGTGGTTAATGGTATTCAGCTTATTACCGATAAAATAGCGATAGGTGGCGTAAATAGAAAAGAACACCAGGATCAGAGCCAGTAAACCGGTAAACAGGGTCAGATAAATAATGCCGGAGGCGTTTTCCTCAATGGCATCCATAGGCAGGTTAACTTCCAGTATGCCGCGCACATCGCCCAGCTTCCAGTCGTTTTTAGGGGTATCCGGACGGGTATTGTGACAGGCCACACAAACCGGGCTGACCATTAAATCCGCTTTAGCTACACGCAGATAAGCCTTACCGTTGATTTCAGCCGGCTGGCTGTAGGTCAGATCAGGTTGACGGGAAATTTTGTCCCAGGCCTGTTGTTCAAAGTCATCCAGAACACGGTTTTTACGGTTAGGGAAGGGATAGGCTGAATATAGCTTGATTTTAGTACCACTATTTTCCAGTAACTCACTCAAATCGTGGATCATGGTTGCCGGCAGGGGAATTTTGGTTTTATCATCTTTATGCTTAAAAGAGGGTTTTAAATCACTGCCCGCAAGCACTTTTGAAACCACATTTTTGGTATAGTAAGCGCGCATGGTTTTAAACTGTTCGACCATATTTTCTGCCTGAGCAATGGCTTCAGACTGGGTATTGTCACTGATTTTTTCTGATACTACCCATAATAAAGTCGCAAGAGAAATCATCATAATACTTGCAACAGGTATGAACAGACGCCAGAACAGTGAGACTTTCATGGGGGTAACCTCAAATATTTTTAATTGGTCGAAACTAATGTCAAAATAATTGTTAAAACAATATTTTTATTCTTGTAATAAATATAGTCGGCAAATTAAAAAAGATCTTGAGGAAATATTAATTTTGGTGTTTTTTAGCCCGGCAGAGGGGTATCAGCACGAACATTGTCTTCAGAATTGAACTGCTGGATCAGACGGGCCGTTTTTTGGATCAGTGAGTTCAGCCAGGCGGGCCACTGGTCAAAATCAACACTGTCAATGGCATTTTTTATATACAGTCCAAGCTCGGTATCCCCTTCTATAACCAGACGGCGTTGAAAAAACAGGGTATCCGGATCTTCGAGTCGGCTGGCAAGTAATAAAAATTCCGGTGACTGGCCCCGAAAAACCACATCAGCCTGTGCGGCAGAATCAGACAGGATCAAACGCTGATTGTCATAAGTCAGAAAAAAAGACAGTCCCATATCATCAATGCAAAGCTGAAGATAATGTCCTTGTAGAAAATCAAACTCCTCCATTTCAAGCTGTTCAGCCAGCAGTGTCTGCAGGGCTTTCTCCCCCACTTTTTTCTGAATAAAAAAAGGCGGTTTAGGCAGTCGTTTAACCAGGGCTGGAACCTGCCTGACCATACTGGCTGAAATGGTATTGAATACAGTGGCAGGAGAAGGCGGTACGGGAAATCGGCCTGACATATAAAATCTCTGTAATATTGTGTTAAAGAACCTGAATAGTGCATTAAAACCATAGGATATTCATTGATCAGCATCAATTCCAAGCCTTCAATATACTGATACTATCCCTAAAACCTATAACCCATTACCTGAAACCTGATACCTATGCTAGAACTGGTCTGTCCCGCAGGAAATTTCCCTGCCTTAAAAGAAGCGGTAAACAATGGTGCCAATGCCGTCTATATTGGTTTTAAAGATGATACCAACGCTCGCCACTTTGCCGGGCTTAACTTTAATGAAAAAAATCTGCCCAAAGCCATAGATTATGCCCATCAGCGAGGTACCAAAGTTTTTGTAGCTATTAATACCTATCCTCAGCCATCCGGCTGGTCACGCTGGAAAAAAGCCGTGGATCTGGCCGCCACACTGGGTGTGGATGCCTTAATTGTGGCGGACATCGGGGTGCTGGATTATGCTGCTCAGGCTTATCCGGAACTGTCCCGTCACCTGTCGGTACAGGGCTCGGCGACCTCTTATGAATCCTTAAACTATTACCAGAAAAATTTTGGTATTAAACGGGCTGTACTGCCTCGGGTTTTGTCGGTTGCTCAGGTGGCTCAGCTGGCTGAAAAATCCCCTGTGGAACTGGAAGTATTTGGTTTTGGCAGTTTATGTATTATGGCTGAAGGGCGTTGTCATTTATCTTCCTATGTCACTGGTGAGTCGCCCAATACCTGCGGTGCCTGTTCTCCGGCAAAATCGGTTCGCTGGGAACAAACCGGCCAGGGGCTGGAATCCCGTCTGAACAATGTGCTTATTGACCGTTATGAGGACAATGAAAACGCCGGTTATCCTACCCTGTGCAAGGGACGTTTCAGTATTGGCGAAAATACCTTTCATGTCCTGGAAGAACCCACCAGCTTAAATACTATCGCCATATTACCTGAACTGGATAAGATCGGCATTAAGGCGATAAAAATTGAAGGCCGGCAACGCAGTCCTGCCTATACTCAGCAGGTAACCCGGGTCTGGCGGCAGGCGATTGATCGGTATTATGCCGACCCTGAGCATTATAGTCCGCAGGACAACTGGTCTGCCGCCCTGAATAAAGTATCGGAAGGTTCCCAGACGACACTGGGCGCCTATAGCCGGCCCTGGCAGTAAGAGGAAAATGACTATGAAACTATCCTTAGGGCCGTTACTGTACTTCTGGACTTTTGATGACATTCATACCTTTTACCAGTCCATGCTGGAACAGCCGGTCGATATTATTTACCTGGGAGAGACGGTCTGCTCCAAACGCCGCTCATTGAATTTTGAACAGTGGATGGAACTGGCACGAACCTTAAAACAGCAGTCACCGGATACTGAAATTGTATTATCAACCCTGTCGCTTATTGAAGCTGAGTCCGAACTTAAAACTTTGCGCCGTTACTGCAATAATGGCGAGTTCAGTGTGGAAGCTAATGATATGGCGGCCGTGCATCTGTTATCGGAACAGCACATTCCGTTCAGTACCGGCCCGACTGTTAATATCTACAATACCCGAACCTTAAGCCTGCTGCATAAGCAGGGTCTGAGACGATGGGTGATGCCTGTAGAACTGTCCGGAGAGACACTACAGGAAATATTGCAGGATTTGCAAACCTCTGGTCTGACTGAAACACTGGAAACTGAAGTATTCAGTTACGGTCATATGCCGCTGGCTTTATCTGCCCGCTGTTTTACTGCCAGAGCCCATAATCTGCCCAAGGATCAATGTGATCTGAAATGCCTGGAATACCCGGATGGTCTGCAGGTTAAAAGCCAGGAAGAGCAGAGTCTGTTTACCTTAAACGGTATACAGACCATGTCAGGTCAGCGCAATGATTTACTGGATGCCGTACCGGAAATGCAGTCCATGGGTGTGGATATTGTGCGTCTGAGTCCCCAGTCCGTGCATATGCCGGAAGTTATTCAGGCTTACCATAATGCACTTAAGGGTCAGGAAGGTATAACTGCCACCTATGCCAGGGATAAAAACTGTAATGGTTACTGGTATGGGGAGCCGGGCATGCAAAAGACCAATTAGTGTATATCCATTAATTTGGATTATTTATTTTTTCTGTCCTTCGTAAAATATATACTTGATTTCCTGGGAGCGCGGGCATCCTGCCCGCATCAACAAACGGTTTGTGTCTTATTTCTGATGCGGGCAAGATGCCTGCAATCCCAGGTTGAAGATGCTTTATTAATAAATGGATAAACACTATCTAATAATCTTCACATCATAGGGCTCAAAGCGCTTATCATCCGTTAATATGGTCATGTCCCCAATCTGAGCCTGGGTAATAATTAAACGGTCAAAGGGATCATTATGATGTGGCGGCAGATTTTCTATTCTTAAGGAATGTTCCAGGGAAAAGGCCAATACTTTTAATCCGTCCTTATTGATCCGATCCGGAATATAACGAAACGGCAGTGAAGGCAGCTTAATCTGCTCCAGACGATACTTAATATTAATTTCCCAGGCACTAACGGTTGAAAAATAAACGTCATTTTCTGCATTTTCCATGACCTGAAGCTGTTCCGGGCTTAAGCTATCCGGATTAATGTGCCAGTTTAGCCAGCAGTGGGTGTCGATCAGATAGATTTCTTCCATGATAAAAAATAGTGTTAAGTGTTAAGGGTTAAGTATAGAATTATTCGAAGAATTTCTGTAATTCCGGGGGGAGGGGATCGTTGAAATTATCGGCTATCCAGGCGGAACCCTGATCTCTTCCGGCTATACGCCTGTCTGGAGTTTCTCTGATGGGGTTGATGCGGGCAAAATCCTGTCCTGAGCGGGTGATAATCACTTCTTTGCCGTTGGCAAGATGGTTAATGAGTGCGGAGAAATTGAGTTTGGCTTCGTGGGCATTAAAGCGGATAGTATCTGTGCTATTCATTTCTACAATCCTTTGCTGGAAATAAAATTCACTATTAATAATACCTGAAAAGAATATAAGATTCCACTGACATAATAAGGATGAAAAATACAGTAGAATTCCAGTCTTTTGAATAGTAAGGCGGGAGTCTTTATAATAGCTTTTCAAAATTTTGAAATAAAATGGAGTAGATATTGAATATCATAGTAACAGGCGGGGCAGGCTTTATTGGTTCGGCGGTGATCCGTCAGTATATTAAGGATACCGAACATACCATTATCAATGTGGATGCCCTGACTTATGCCGGCAACCTGGAGTCTCTGCAGTCGGTTGAAAACAGCCCTCGTTATCATTTTGAACATGCGAATATCTGTGATAAAGATGCCATGGAGCGGATATTCAGTCAGTATCAGCCCGATGCCATTATGCATCTGGCTGCCGAATCCCATGTGGATCGGTCAATTGATGGTCCGGCGGACTTTATCCAGACTAATATTGTCGGCACCTGTAACCTGCTAGAAGTCGCCAGGGCTTACTGGAATGTCTTAGCCGAAGATAAAAAAGCCGGTTTTCGTTTTCACCATGTGTCCACCGATGAAGTCTATGGTGATCTGGATGAAACCGGTTTCTTTACTGAAGAAACCGCTTACGATCCCAGTTCCCCTTATTCGGCCAGTAAGGCCTCATCTGACCACCTGGTACGGGCCTGGCACAGAACCTACGGTTTTCCGGTGGTGATCACCAATTGCTCCAATAATTACGGCAGCCATCAGTTCCCTGAAAAGCTGATCCCGCTGGTGACTCTTAATGCACTGGAAGGTAAACCCCTGCCTATATATGGTAATGGTATGCAGATCCGTGACTGGCTGCATGTGGATGATCATGCCCGTGCCCTGCGTCTGGTGCTGGAAAAAGGCAAAGACGGTGAAACCTATAATATCGGCGGTCATAATGAAAAAACCAATCTGGAAGTGGTTAAAACCATCTGTGCACTGCTGGATAAAATGGTTCCGGATTCACCTTATATTCCCCATGAACAGCTTATTACCTATGTAAGTGACCGGCCAGGTCATGATGTGCGTTATGCCATTGATGCCGATAAAATCGATCAGCAACTGGGCTGGACACCGGAAGAAACCTTTGAATCAGGGATTGAAAAAACCATTCAATGGTATCTGGATAATCAACAATGGTGTCAGCATGTACAGGACGGCAGCTATCAGCGTGAACGTCTGGGAACGGGCGAACAGGAGTAAACACAAATGAAAGGTATTATACTGGCAGGCGGATCCGGCACCCGGCTTTATCCTATCACCAAAGGCGTTAGTAAACAGCTGACCCCGATTTATGACAAGCCTATGGTGTATTATCCTCTGTCAGTATTGATGCTGGCCGGTATTACCGAGGTTTTAATTATTTCTACTCCTCATGACCTGCCCCAGTTTGAAGCCCTGCTGGGTGACGGCTCCGATATTGGTATGCAGTTTTCCTATGCCGTACAGCCGTCTCCTGACGGGCTGGCACAGGCCTTTATTATTGGTGAAGACTTTATTGGCAATGATAATGTCTGTCTGGTTCTGGGAGACAATATCTTTTATGGTCATGGCTTTAAGCGTATGCTGCGTCAGTCGGTAAAAAATGTAGAAGAACAGAACAAGGCCACGGTATTTGGTTATTATGTGAAAGATCCCGAACGTTATGGTGTGGTGGATTTTGATGATAACGGTAATGTGCTGAGTATTGAAGAGAAACCGGACGATCCCAAAAGTAACCATGCTGTAGTTGGGCTGTATTTTTATCCCAATGATGTCATTGACGTGGCCAAAGCAGTTAAACCCTCTGCACGCGGAGAACTGGAAATCACCACCGTCAACCAGACCTATCTGGAACAGGGCAATTTAAAAGTAGAACTGATGGGCCGGGGCTTTGCCTGGCTGGATACGGGTACCCATGAAAGTTTAATGGAAGCGTCTAATTACATTCAGGTTATTGAAAACCGTCAGGGGCTTAAAGTGGCCTGTATTGAGGAAATTGCCTTTGAAATGGGCTATATCTCCAAAGAACAGCTTATTGAACTGGCTCAGCCTCTAAAGAAAAACCAGTACGGCCAGTATCTTCTGCGCAGAGCAGAAGAAGGTATTTAGAGGCTGATAAGGCTTAATCCCATTCTCCTGTCAGGTGGTGCATTAAATCATTCACATCCAGCTCGGAAACTACTTTGCCTTTAACGGAGTGGCCCGAGTCATGTACTGACTGACGCTTACCGCTTAACAGCGGATGCCAGTCAGGCAGCTTTTTCCCCTCCGCCAGTAAGCGGTAGGCGCAGCTTGAAGGCATATAATAAACCTGTTCCAGGTTGTCCATACTTAAGGTTACACATTCTGGCACCAGAATACTGCGTTGTGGATATTCAGTACACTGACACTGCTCAATATCCAGGTATCGGCAAACCACATTGGTGCCATAAACCGTACCGGTATCTTCATCTTCCAGCTTATGCAGACAGCATTTGGCGCAGCCGTCACAGAGTTGCTCCCATTCCTCGCGAGTCATTTCATTTAAGGCTTTGTGTTCCCAGAAGTTTGATGGCATAGTATTTACAGGTTACAGGTTACAGGTTACAGGTTACAGGTTACAGGTTACAGGTTACAGGTTGGGAATAGAGTTGTTTTTTAGAAAACTATTGCGATTATTGCGGGTTATTTTGCATGTATTATGGGGTGTGGTGCAAGCGCTTTATTATCTGGATGCAAAAAAGTTTCCCGGTGATAAGGAAAAGCCGATTATTCAGCACTGGTATCAGAAATTTCTGCAGTTAATGAATATTCGCGTGCAAGTGCATGGGGAACTGGCGCAGGACAATCATTTAATGGTGGCCAATCATATATCCTGGAAGGATATTGTACTGCTCCGCTCACTGTACTCCACCAGTTTTGTGGCCAAAAGCGAGATTGCCCGTTGGCCGCTGGTGGGCTGGATGAGTGTCAGAGCCGGAACATTATTTATTAAACGAGGCAGCATCAGTGATGTGCGGCGGCTTAATGAACAGATAGCGCAGCTACTCTGTGATGGCGAACGGGTCACGGTCTTTCCCGAAGGCGGTACCGGCGAGGGGGATGAAATTGCTCACCTGTATCCGGGCATGTTTCAGTCTGTGGTGGATATAGAAGACTGCATTACCATCGGTGTGCAGCCGGTGGTGATTATTTATAAAGTGGACGGTAAACTGCATTCCGATATTCCCTATACGGGAAATACCCATTTGCTGAAAAATCTGTGGGCTATTTTAGCTTTCCATGAGATCACCGCAGACGTATTTTTTACTCCACCCATTCTGGTACCCAGAGACAATCGTAAAGTACTGGCGCAGAAAACGTATCAGCAAATGCAGGCCGTTCTGGATAAAAATCTGGAATGAGAAAAATTTAATACACTCTTTTTTTA